>NZ_JAYRCW010000076.1:0-12235 GCF_041909755.1 Sandaracinobacter sp. | reverse complement strand
GGTTGGCGAAGCGAGCGTTGACGAGCGGGCAATCCGGGGGCTTCGCGCCTGTTGCCCGGCGCGCCGCCGTCGCTTCTCCATCGGGCAAGCCTGTGTTCCCGAACTGCCATCTCGTCTAAGGGCGCGTTGGCGCGCAGTCTGCCGTCGGCTTGGCGACAGCGCTTGATGGGGATCGTCTGTTATGAGTTCGACGCAGGTGGAGATTGCCGGCACGGCGAAGCGCGGGCGCGAACGCGACGGGCGCAAGCGCATCCTGGCGGCCGCGCTGGAGCTGTTTGCCGAAAAAGGGTTCGATTCGGTTTCCACGACCGAGATCGCCAAGGTGGCCGGCAGCTCGCAATCGGTGGTGCTCTATCATTTCGAGACGAAGGAAGCGCTGTGGCAACAGGCGATGCGGGATCTGATCGCCCGGATCGACGCGCGCCAGACGCTGAACCTCGACGAGTATCGCGACCTGTCGCTGGAGGACCAGTTCAGGGTGCTGCTGCGCCGCTTCGTGATGGCATCGGCGCAGGTGCCTCAGCTGGGGCGGGTGATTTTCCGCGAGGGCCTGTGTGGCGGGCCGCGGCTGAAATGGCTTCTGCGCGAGCTTGGAAATCCGCAGTACGGCATGCTGCGCAACGTCATCAACCAGCTTCAGGCGCAGGGGCGCCTGAAGCAGTGGGACCCGGTGGCGCTCACGCTTTCCATCCATGGGGCCGGCGCGATGATCTACAACGCGCACCACCTGATCATGCAGATGACGCACCGCGACCCGTTCAGCGACGAGGCCGTGCAGCGCCATGCGGACATGCTGATCGCGGCGTTCGGCGGCCTTCTGGACCGGGATTGAGCCGTCAGGCCCTCGCCAGCATCCTGACGTTCGATTGCGCCTGCGCCTCGCGGTGGCGCACCAGATGCTGCACGAACAGCCGGGCGGCCGGGGCAAGCCGGCCGTTGGGGCGGATGCACAGCTTCAGGGTGCGGCGCGCCCAGGGCGGCCGGCGTCAACTTCCTTGAGGACGGCAGCCTTGGTCGGCGCGAGAACGCAATCCAGCCGCCGCAGCACGGTGAACGGCAATATGACGCGACCGTATTCGGACTGCTTATAATCGCCGCGCAGCAGATCGGCGACAGACCAGATAAAATTCGAAAGCGATTGGTGATTCAAGACGCTGCCCTCCAGCGTTGCTTGATGCATCACCGGAGTTCAATGGGCAACAAAGGCTTGAGCTGATGACGAAACAGGAACGAAGCTAAATTGCCGAGTCTCACCGCCGAGAACGATCACACAAGCGCGACAGCACTTTTGCGGGCACTAACCCATTCAAATCAGCTTTTTTGAAGCGAGGCGGTATCTGACTGGCTTTTTGGTTTTCTCAATCAGACCTTCTTCGATCATTCTCCCCAGCCACTGCTTCGTTTGTGCGGCGGAAACATCGAGTGCGCTGGCGACGTCTGCCTCTTTCTTTGGTTCACTGAGAACAGCTTGGATTGCTGATCGCGCTGCTTGGAAGATCGCGTCGGCCGGGCTTTCAAGGCTCGCTTGCGCCAGGCTGGTTGCATCCTCAGTGTTCGCACTTGCTTCTCGCGCGGTAGCATCGGGTCGTGCCGCAGCGCGGGATTCTTTATCATCGGCAATTTCGACCTGCGCATCGAAAAGGCTCGGCACTCTGATCGATACGTTGTGAGCCGATTGGTTGAGGAGGGCATCCAGAGCTTCGACGTCGCGAGGGTTTGGCCAATCAGCCGCGCCTTTGTTTTTCAGCGCCGCAAGGCCGGGTTGCGGTTCGCCGACCGATCGAACGTAGATCGGCACGCAGCGATATTTGTCGAGCTGCTCGACAGCGCCAGCCCAAGTGCCGCCTTTCCCAACATCGGAACTCACAACGAGCGCAGCATCCGATAGCGCGTAGATCGACTTGTTACGCTGCATCGCGTTGCCAACGTTGAAGCCGGCGCTGGGGTCAAAAGGAGATATGAGAGTGAGTTGACCATCGACAATCATGTTTCGGTGGTCTCGATTCATAGCTTGGCGTTCAAGGCTGTCGGCCAACACCCCGATCACTCGCCCTCCCGCGTTCAGCGCTCCTCGCATTGCATATTGATCTATGCCCTTCGCGCCACCCGAGATCACGGCCCGACCGGCCCGCGCCGCCAATTCGCCAACATCAAGCGTGTAAGAGAGCAGTTCTTCATCCGCAGCGCGCGATCCCACCACGGCTAATCCACCCCGATTAAAGGCACTCAAATCCCCACATCCGTAAAGGACTGATGGCGCGTCATTTCGTAGGCAACTTTTTAGCCGCGCAGGATATTCCGGATCGGCCCTACTGATCACCCATATTGCGCGCGCTTGCCATCTCTCGATGGCCTGGCTCAACTGAAAGCCACGGCCCAAGAGCGCTGTCAGCCGGTCAGGCGAGACGGCGGGCGCACACATTTCCGCGATTTCCCCGAACGCGGGCGTTAGAAGGTCAGAAGGTTCGCGGTCGATCTCTCGCAGATGTTTGGCAAACCGCCTGTATTCCGCTGGAGTGATCAGGTCTGCATTCTTCGAACTTTTCCCCACTATCAGAGGCGCGGTTAGAAGCAGGATCGCTTGCGTATTTGGGGAAATTGACGGTGTCATTCGTTTTGCCCTGTCAAGGAGAGGGCAACAGGCCAAACCTCGCCGCTTCCATGTGTTCGCAATAGCCACGCTGAAACCGCGATCGTCCAACGAGAGTCAACCATATCATCGACGAGGAGGACTGGTCCATTGGGCAAGGCATCGTTCAAAACGGCAAGCGAACCATCGACGTTGCGTGCTTGCTGAGCACTGTTTGCCATCGTCTTCTGCTCGGGACGCTCATCGGTTTTCGTGAGAACGATATGGAACGGTAAACCGAGCGCAGCGGCCAGCCGCTGGGCAAAGTCGGGAACCAACTCGGGGTGTCGTAATGAAGGCACGCAGGTCACCCATCGAGGCGCAGGGCTAGGCCCCCAAGCCGCTATCATTTCCTGGCAAGCGATCACGAGGTCATCGCTGAACCGCCCGTCATGATATTTGCCCTGTCGGACAAGGTTTCCCCAACCCGCATCTCCCCACACGCAGAGCGCGCGGCCTTCTTGAGCTTGGTGATGTGCATTGATCCTCCCGGCCTGACCGTAAATTGGCAGTCCGCCCGCAGGCCATTGCTTTCGAGGCTCAAAGGGGAGGCTAGTCCTTTGTAGGAACTCGATTGCGGCGCTCACAAGAGATGGATCACAATCACCGGAGAGGGGGGGCAGGTTGGGTCCTGAGGCGTCCCCCGGATCGCCGTCCAAAGCTCTTATCAGAAACGCCATGTGGTCGCCGAGTGGCAGATCGACGTAGCTTTGCATCTCCTCTGCTTCAGCGCGGCGAAGAGTGGTAAGTCGCTCGGCTCGCTCCCAGAACGCATCACCGAGCGTAGCGGCCGTAAGCTGCCATTTCGTCCCCTGCTTCGCGACGGGCGCGGGACTCTCTAGGGATAAAAGGGCGATCGTCTTTTCAATCCGTCCTTTGCTTAGGTTCACTTCGTTGAGTAGCTCCGGGATGGAAAGGCCATGCGGCGCATCGTTGAGGGCCGCTAGAACCATCTCAACTTCAACCGGAGTCGGGAAGGCGCTTCTAATGAACCAATCGGTTACCTCCGCCTCTTCGCGACCGCTAAGCAAAACGCCGTATGCGGCTGGCAGTGCGCGCCCGGCTCTTCCGACTTGCTGGTAATACGCCACAACCGATCCGGGAGTTTGATAGTGGATCACGAAGGCTAAGTCTGGCTTGTCGTATCCCATTCCCAGCGCAGTAGTTGCGACCAACGCTTTGACCTCGTTGTCGAGGAGCGCCTGTTCAAGGACCTCACGGCCTTCCCCTGTTTCCCCTGTGTAGGCCTCCACGTTGAAACCACGAGACTTGAGCCATTGAGTGACTTGGTTCGCGTCCCGAACTGTCAGTGTGTAGATAATCCCATGTCCGGGCAGGGTTTGGAGATTCTGCGCCAGCCAGGCCAATCGCTCTGCTTGGCTGGGCATTCGGAAGGTCTGCAGGGTTAGCGATGGACGATTCAGATCACCGCGAGAAATGCCGAGATCGGGACCGAGCACCTCGACCAAATCGTCCATCACCCGATTGTTTGCGGTGGCCGTCGTCGCCAGCATGCGCAGATTTGCTGGCGAGTTCCTGACTATGCGTTCGAGCAGTCTATAATGTGGTCGAAAGTCGTGGCCCCAGTCTGAGATGCAATGGGCCTCGTCTACAACCATAAGGTCGATCCGATCTGCAATTGGGGAGAGAACCTCCTCTACGAAGCTGTCATTTGCCAGGCGCTCGGGTGAAATAAGGAGCACATCAACCTCGTCCCGAAGAATGGCCGCGCGAACAGCTGACCATTCGTCGACATTGCTAGAGTTGATGGTCGCAGCCCGGACTCCCATTCGTTCCGCCGCAGCGATCTGGTTCCTCATCAAGGATAGAAGAGGTGAAATGAGAAGCGCGGGACCGGAGCCGGCCTCTCGCAGCAATTTAGCTGCGATGAAATAGACGAAGCTTTTGCCCCAGCCCGTTTTCTGAACAACGAGCAGGCGGCCTTGTCCTTCTACGACATGACGGATGGCTTCTTCTTGCCCCTCCCGGAAGGTCGCGCCCCATTTCCCGGAACCGAGTTGCAGTAAAGCAAGTGCGCGTTCTCCGTCGTAATCCACCGCCGTCCCTCGTGTTCATGGCGACGCAAACGTTCTTGCGGCCACGAGGGGTATTAAGCGGGGAAGGGAGAATGCGGTCAATGTCCCCCGTTCACCAATGAACGGCTTTCAGCCCCGCACACTTTCCAGCCGCATATCACTACGTGTTGCCCACGATGTTGCCCAAACGGCACCACACTCGCATCGCGAGGCGCATTATAACCAGTAAGTCTTTGAAAAGATGGTGGACGCACTAGGGTTCGAACCTAGGACCCGCTGATTAAGAGTCAGCTGCTCTACCAACTGAGCTATGCGTCCGGCACCATTTCGGCTGGGGCTGGCCCCATGAACCGGCCGGGGCGTTCACCCCGGGGGAGGCGGGCGTTTACAAAGCGAATCCCGGCTTGTCCAGCCTGAATCTCGCTTTGGCATGTTACCCGGTGCGCCTTCAGATATGTTCCAGCCGCCGCTGCCGGTATATGCCCATCAGGATGCCCAGCGCGATCATCACCGTCAGCGCGGCGCTGCCGCCATAGCTGACCAGCGGGAAGGGAATGCCCACCACAGGCGCCAGCCCCATCACCATCATGCTGTTGATCAGCACATAGAAGAAGATGGTCATCGAAAGCCCGGCGGCCAGCATCCGCGCAAAATGCGTCTGGGCCGACAGCGCCACGCGGATGCCCCAGTTCAGCACCAGCCCATAGGCGATCAGCAGCCCGGCGCCGCCCATCAGGCCCCATTCCTCCGCCATGGTGGCGAACACGAAATCGGTGTGCTGTTCGGGCAGATACTGAAGATGGCTCTGCGAGCCTTCAAGGAAGCCCTTGCCGAACACCCCGCCGGACCCGATCGCGATCTTGGACTGGGTGATATGATAACCCGCCCCCAGCGGATCGGCCGATGGATCCAGGAAGATCAGCACCCGCCGCTTCTGGTAATCATGCAGCAGGTTGTACAGCAGGGGGAGCGAGGCGAGGCCCGCCGCGCCGGGGATCAGGAACCATTTCAGCGGCAGCCCGCCCAGGAACATCATCGTCAGCCCGCCGGCCGTGATCATCAGCGCGGTGCCCAGATCGGGCTGCAGCATCACCAGCGCGGCGGGCGTGCCGATCATCGCCAGCGGCGGCCAGATGCCCGCCAGCTTCGCCGGATAGCCGCGCGGCAGGAAATGATAGAAGCGCGCCAGCGCGATCACCACCGCCAGTTTCATGAACTCCGAAGGCTGCAACCGGATGAAGCCCAGGTCCAGCCAGCGCTGCGATCCGCCCGCGATGCCGCCCACCACCTCCACGCCGATCAGCGCCACCAGCACGGCGGCATAAAGCGGATAGGCGATCTTCAGCCAGAACCCCAGCGGCACCTGCGACAGCAGGATGGCGAGCCCCATGAACAGCGACAGGCGCACCGCATGGTTCATCGCCCAGGGCTGCAGGCTGCCGCCCGCCGCCGAATACAGCACCACCACGGCAAAGCCGCCGATCGCCGCCACCAGGAAGATGATCCGCCAGGGCAGTTGCAGGATGCGCTGCGGCCAGCGCGAGTTCAGCAGCCCGCCGATCATGGCGCGCCCCCTGCTGCCGGCGCAGGAACCGGGGCAGCCGCCGCCGCGCGCGCCGCCGCCGCTTCGGCTGCTGCCCGGGCTGCGGCCTCCTCGGCGGCGCGGCGCGCCCGCTCGCGCGCTTCCAGCACGCCCGCCAGCTGCTTTTCGGCGGCCGGCCGGTCATAGATCCAGGTCAGCACGTCGCGCGCGATGGGGGCCGCCGCCCGCGATCCGCCGATGCCATGCTCCACCACCACGCTGATGGCATAGCGTGGATTGTCCACCGGCGCGAAGCCGATGAACAGCGCATGGTCGCGGAACTTCCACGGCACGTTCGCCCCGCCCCGGGCGCTGCCGGAAATCCGCCGCACCTGCGCCGTGCCGGTCTTGCCGCCCATCGCCACCCCCGGCACGCGCAGCATCGATCCGCGCGCGGTGCCGCCGGGGCCGTTCACCACATCGTCCATGCCGCCGCGCACCACGTCCAGATATTCGGGCGGGATGGGCAGGGGGGCAAAGGCCTTCGGCGCACGCCCCGTCAGCATGCGCGGCTCCACCATGCGGCCGGTCGCGATCCGCGCCGTCATCACCGCCAGCTGCAGCGGGTTCACCACCACATAGCCCTGCCCGATGGACATGTTCAGCGTGTCGGCCACCGTCCAGTCCTTGTCGAACCGCTTCCGCTTCCAGGCCGGATCGGGGATGTCGCCCGCGCGCTGCACCGGCATGGGGATGTCGAACTTGTGGTCCAGCCCCAGCGTGCGCGCCATGTCGGCCACGGCCTGCGCGCCCACGCGCCGCGCCATGGTATAGAAATAGACGTTGCAGCTCTTGGCGATGCCGGACCGCATCGCCACCGTCCCGTGGCCGGATCGCTTGTGGCAGTGCCACACCGCCCGGCCATAGCGGTAACTGCCGCCGCAATGCACCTGGTCCGTCGGCAGCACGCCGTTCGCCAGCGCCGCCAGGGCGGTGACGGGCTTGAAGGTGGAGCCGGGCACATACAGGCCCTGCAGCGTCTTGTTCAGCAGCGGCTTGCGCTCATCCTCCTGCAGCTCCTTCCACAGCTTCGAAGGGATGCGGTTGGAAAACACATTGGGGTCGAAGGCCGGCATCGACAGCAGGCATTTGATGTCGCCCGTCACCACATCGATCACGGTGACGGAACAGCTTTCGTTCCCCACCCGCGCCGCGGTGAAGGCCTGAAGGCCCCGGTCGATCGTCAGCTGCACCTGCTGGCCGGGCGTGTCGGGCCGGGTGTCCAGCTCGGCCACGATCCGGCCGCGCGCGTTCACCTCCACCCGCCGCGCGCCGGGCTTGCCGCGCAGCACCGCGTCCTTCGATCGTTCCACCCCGTCCTTCCCCACGCGGAAGCCGGGCAGCAGATAAAGCGGGTCTTTCGTTTCCAGATATTGTTCGCGCGTGGCGCGGCCGACATAGCCCGTCACATGCGCGAACGCCTCTGCATCGGGATAGTGGCGCACATAGCTGCGCATCGGCTGCAGCCCCGGCATGTTCGCCAGCTCCAGGTTCAGCGCGGCGAAGGCGTCCCAGCCGATGTCGCTGGCGATGGTCAGCGCGGCCGATGGCGGCAGGCCCTTCGCATCCTCGCGGATCCGGTCCAGATCGGCGGGGGCCAGCGGCACGATCGCGGCGATGCGCGCCAGCGCCCCCTCCAGATCCCCGGCGAGAGAGGGGATCAGTTCCACCGCATAGGCGGGCCGGTTGGTGGCGATCGCGGCCCCCGTGGCGTCCACGATCCAGCCGCGCCGGGGCGGGATCAGGTGCAGCGCCACGCGGTTGTCTTCTGCCGCGACCTTGTACTTGTCGGCCTCCGCGATGGAGAGCTGGGCCATTCGCCCGATCAGCGCCACACCGGCGCCGGCCTGCACCGCGCCCAGGAAAAAGGCGCGGCGGTCGAACAGGCGGCCGGGTTCGCCCTCCGCCGCCACCGGATCAGCTGCCCGAAAGGGTGAGGCGCCGCTGGATCCGCGCCGCGAACGAGGCCACCAGCGGATAGGCGATCACCGTGATCAGCCCCTGCACCAGAAAGGGCAGGGCAGGCGCGGACAGGCCCATGAAGCCGTTCAGCTGCCAGGCCAGAAGCTGCGCCGCCATCACCAGCAGGCCGGCGAAGCCCCAGTCGATCGCCAGGCTGTGCCCCTCCATCCGGCTTTCCGCGATGCGCACCGCGCCGACCACCAGCGGGAAGATCAGGCCCCAGATCCCCACCATCCCGCCGAACAGCAGGTCGGCGAACAGGCCCAGAAGAAAGCCGCCCCACACCGGCATCAGGCGCGGCTGGATGCTGGCCCACATGATCAGGAACAGCAGCGCCAGGTTCGGCATCACCCCCCAGGCCAAAGGCAAGGGCAGGGCCATCACCAGCAGCGACAGCATCACGGTGCCGGCCGGCACCATCCGGCGCGCAATCTCGCCCGCGCCGGCACGGTCCTTCACCAGATAGCTCATCGGGCGGTCGCCGGCGCGGGGGCGGGCAACTGCGCCACGGGGGCTGCTGCCTGCGGCGCAGTTGTGGCCTGCGGCCGGGGCGCTGTTGCGCCCCTCGCCGCAGGCGCGGCGGCGCCCTGCGCGACAGGTTCCGATCCGGGCTTCGCTGCGGGCGGCACCACACGGTCGGCCTCCGGCGCGGCGGGGGCGGCGGCCACGAAGCTCGGCGGCGGCAGCCAGGGGGCTTCGATCATCACCGTGCCAAGGCCGGTGGGGTTCGCCAGCGGCCGGGCACGTGGCGGGTTCGCCTCCGCATCGATGATCACGGCGACGGGAATGCCCGGCGGAAACAGCCCGCCGTCGCCCGATGTCACCAGCCGGTCGCCCACGCGGATCTTGTCAGAGCCAGAGGCGATGTCGAACTGGAAGTCCAGCAGGGTGCCGCCGGTTCCCACCGCCAGCCCGGTCCAGCCGGTGCGCAGCACCTTCACCGGCACCCGGCTGTCGGCATCCGTCAGCAGCATCATGCGCGCGGCCTGCCGGCCCACATCGGTCACCCGCCCGGCAAGCCCGCCCGATGCGATCACCGGCATGCGTGGCCGCACCCCGTCCGACAGCCCCGCGCTCAGGATCGCCTGCCGCTGCCCTGCAGCTGCCGAAACAGCAGACGCGACGGCAGAGGCCACCAGCCGCCGTTCGGGCCGCTTCAGCGACAGCAGCGCCTCCATCCGGTCCAGCTCGGCGGCCAGCCGCTCCGTCTCGGCTGCGCGGCGCTGCGCCGCCTTCAGGTCGGCCGTCAGCTTCCGGTTCGTCTCCACCACGTCCAGATGCTCGCCGATCAGCGCGCCCAGCCGGCGCACGCCGTCCACAGGCGCCATGGCAACCGATATCACCGGCGACAGTGCATCCGCCGTCGCGCCGCGCATCCGCCCGCCCAGCTCGGGGTTCACCCGCTGGATCAGCAGCATCAGCAGCGCGAACGCGATCACCACGCCCGCGAACAGCGCGCCCAGCAGGGCCAGGTTGCTGTCGCGCCTGGCAAAGCTGGTGCGGCGTGCGGGGCGCAGGCGCGAAGCGTTTGGCATCCGGTTCATGCAGGATCCACGGTGGAGGTCAGGATGGGCGCGATCCCGGCGGTCATCAGGCTCCCGTCAGCACACCGCGATAGACAGGATCTTCCAGCGCCCGGCCGGTGCCCAGCGCCACGCAGGAAAGCGGGTCTTCGGCCACCGTCACCGGCAGGCCCGTCGCCTGCCGCAGCGCCTCGTCCAGCCCGCCCAGCAGCGCGCCGCCGCCGGTCAGCACGATGCCCTGGTCCACGATGTCGGCCGCCAGTTCCGGCGCGGTGTTTTCCAGCGCCAGGCGCACCGATTCGATGATCTGCGAAACCGGCTCCGACAGCGCGTCGGCCACCTGCCCCTGGTTGATGGTGATTTCCTTCGGCACGCCGTTCACAAGGTCGCGGCCCTTGATCTCCACGGTCGCGCCGATCCCGTCAGCCGGCGGCAGCGCCGTGCCGATCTGCTTCTTGATCCGCTCGGCCGTGGCGTCGCCGATCAGCAGGTTGTGGTTGCGGCGCACATAGTTGACGATGGCTTCGTCCATCTTGTCCCCGCCGACGCGCACGCTGGTGGTATAGGCAAGGCCCCTCAGCGACAGCACGGCGACTTCGGTGGTGCCGCCGCCGATGTCCACCACCATCGATCCGATCGGCTCCGTCACCGGCATTCCCGCGCCGATCGCCGCCGCCATCGGTTCCAGGATCAGGTGCACCTGGCTGGCGCCTGCATTGTTCGCGGCGTCGCGGATGGCGCGCTTTTCCACCGGGGTGGAACCCGAAGGCACGCAGATCACGATTTCCGGCCCGCGCGGCACCCAGCTGGATTTGCCGTGCACCTTGTCGATGAAATATTTGATCATGTCCTCGGCCACCTCGATGTCGGCGATCACGCCGTCGCGAAGGGGCCGGATGGCCTGCACATTGTCGGGCGTCTTGCCCATCATCATCTTGGCGTCATTGCCCACCGCCTTCACCTGGCGCCGGCCGTTCACCGTTTCCAGCGCCACGACAGAGGGTTCGTTCAGAACGATCCCGCGGCCACGGACATAGACGAGCGTGTTGGCGGTTCCGAGGTCGATGGCCATGTCCTGGCTCAGGAAACCGAAAATGCGGCTGAAGAAGTTCACGGGTCTTGCGGGCCTCTTGTCAGGCGTCTTGCGCCGGTTTTCCGGGATAGGGCGTTTTCGGCAACCATGCCCGCCGGCCACCCGTGGCCTGCCCCGCCCGGTTCCTGCTGCGCCTCTGGTCTGGCCGGAAGCGCGAATCGGGGCGGCAGGGCCGCGTCAGGCGCCTGTGCAGACACTGTTGCGGATTGACCAACTCGAATAGGCGGTCGAACCGGGGCACGCAACCATTGTTGTGCGGCGTCTGCCCGCCGATCCGCCTCGCTTCAACCCGCCCCGATCCCCTCTTGAGCTCCCGCCCGGCAACCGGCAACAGCGCGTCATGCCCATCCGCCGCCTTCCCAGCCATCTGGTCGACCGAATCGCCGCGGGCGAGGTGGTGGAACGCCCGGCCAGCGTGGTGAAGGAACTGGTCGAGAACAGCCTGGATGCCGGCGCCGCCCGAATCGAGGTGCATGTGTCGGGCGACGGCACCCAGCGCCTTCTGGTGATCGACGACGGGCACGGCATGTCGCCGGATCAGATGCGCCTCGCGATCGAACGCCATGCCACCTCGAAGCTGCCGGACGACGACCTGCTGGCGATCCACAGCTTCGGCTTCCGGGGCGAAGCGCTGCCCGCCATCGCCTCGGTCGCCCGCTTCACGCTGGAAAGCCGCCCCGCCGGGGCCGAAACCGGCTGGCGGATTCAGCTGGACGGCGGCGAGCTGCTGTTCGACGGCCCGGCGGGCCTCGCCCCCGGCACCCGCATCGCCGTCGAGGGGCTGTTTTCCCGCGTTCCGGCCCGCGCCAAGTTCCTGAAGAGCCCGCGCACCGAAATCGCTGCCATCCAGGATGTCCTGCGCCGCCTCGCCATGGCGCATCCGCATGTCGCCTTTCGACTGCTGCACGAAGGCCGCCGCCTGCTGGATGTGGCGGCCGAAGCCGGTGCGGGCGTTCCCGCGCTCGCGCGGCGGGTCCAGTCTCTGCTGGCAGACGGCGCAGACATGGTGCCCGTCGATTTCGATCGCCCGGATCTCGCCATCGGCGGGCTCGCCGGGCTTCCGGCCGCCTCGCGCGCCACTTCGGAACATCAGTATCTGTTCGTGAACGGCCGCCCGGTGAAGGACCGCCAGCTGGTCGGCGCCCTGCGCGGCGCCTATGCGGATCGCCTGCCCGCCGGCCGTCATGCCGTCGCCGCGCTGTTCCTCACGCTTCCCACGCACGATGTCGATGTGAATGTGCATCCGGCCAAGACCGAGGTGCGCTTCCGCGATCCGGCGCGGATCCGCGCCTCCCTGATCTCCGCCATTCGCGCCAGCCTGGAACAGGCGGGCATCCGCCCCCTGCAGGCGGCGGGGCAGGCGCTCGCCGCCGCCATCGCGGCCCCGCACCCCGCGCCCGCGCAGCTGCC
>NZ_JAYRCW010000075.1:0-12345 GCF_041909755.1 Sandaracinobacter sp. | reverse complement strand
TGGCATTGGGCCCTCGGCGCTGACGGAGGCCATGGGCATGCTCAACCACCATTTCGCAGCAGCCGCCTGATCGGCGCAGAGCGACAGCCTACCTCTGACTGCCGCCAATCTTTGCAACAGAGCCCCCCTGATCGATGATGCGCTGCAAGGCTTCAAGGCTGCGATCGCGAAGGCGAAACCGGGGGACAATGCCGATTACACCATAACCCAGCTGCAAAAGGCGGACCCGGCGAAGGCAATCACCCGGCTGCGCATCTGCGACCCGGCGATGGGTTCGGGCCATTTCCTTGTCAGCCTGGTGGACCGGCTGACCAATCACGCGCTGGATGCCATTGCAGAGGCGCGGGCGCTGGTGAAGGCGCGCTTCCCCGATCTGGATTATGAAAGCCCGGTGGCCGAGGAAGTGCGCAAGGTGCGCGCCACCATTCGCGGCAATGCGCAGGATGCGGGCTGGGCCGTCAGCGAAGAACAGCTGGATGATCCCCAGCTGGTGAAGCGCATGGTGCTGAAGCGCTGCGTCTATGGCGCAGACAAGAACCCGAGGGCCGTTGAACTGGCCAAGGTGGCGCTGTGGCTGCACACCTTCACCGTTGGCGCGCCGCTCAGCTTCATCGATCACCACCTGGCCGCAGGCGACAGCCTGTTCGGCCTGTGGGTGCGCGATGCGATCGACAAGGCGGGGAAGGGCGGCCAGCTGTTCCTGCACGAACCGCTTTCCAATGCGCAGCGGCAGGCCGTGGTGATGCGGACCATTGAAACGCTGACCGATGCCGAAGTGGCCGAAGCGCACCGCAGCGCGGAAATGTGGAAGGACGTGGAGGCGCAGACGGGCGCGCTGGATGGCTTTGTCAGCTTCATGCACGCGCTGGACTGGCTGGACCTGCCCAAGCCGGAAAAGGCGCTGGTCCCGCTGTGGCTGGATGGCCGCTTTGGTGATCCGATCGCGATTGCGCGCGGGCGGCTGGCGCCCGAAGGCGGCAAGGCCCGGGCAGACGAGGTGGAGCGCTTCACGGCCATCTGGCGGGCGGCGCGTGAGCTGATCGACGAAGAACGCTTCCTGAACTGGCAGATCACCTTCCCCGGCGTGTGGGACAATTGGAGCAGCGCGCCGGATTCCGAGGGGCGGCAGGATGGCGGCTTTGACGCGATCGTGGGCAATCCCCCGTGGGATCGCTTTGAATTTGAGGAAGTGCCTTGGTTTGAAGCGCGCGACAAGACGATTGCGCTGGCTCCCAGCGGTGCGAAGCGGAAGGCGGCAATCAAAGCGTTGAAAGATGCGGATTCATCGCTGTGGACTGACTATCAAAAGGCCCTTGGCCGGATGGCCATGGCAACCAGGGTGGCAAAGGGGAAACTGATCTATTGCCGCCTGAACAATGGCAAGCTGAACCTTTACAAGCTGTTCGTGGAACGCGCCCATTCGCTGGTGAAGCCAGGCGGCATGGTGGGTCTGCTGACCCCCAGCGGCATTGCATCGGATCTGTCCGCCAGCGAATTCTTCCGCAAGGTGGCCACCGGAGGGCACCTGAAGGCGCTGTATGATTTCGAGAACCGGCGGACGCGCCATGGGCTGGACCCATTTTTTCCGGACGTGGACAGCCGATTCAAATTTGCGGCCATGATTGCCAGCCCCAGCCGCACATTCCCGGCGGCGCAATGCGGCTTTTTTCTGCAATCGGTGGCTGAACTGAAGAACCCGGAACAGGCCTTCCCGATCACGGCGGCGGACTTCGCGCGGGTGAACCCCAACACCGGCACCGCGCCGATTTTCCGCACTCGCCGGGATATGGCGCTGACCACGGCGATCTATGATCGCTGCCCGGTGCTGGTGGACAGGTCCGGCGCGGAACCCGAGGCGGCATGGCCGGTGAAATACTGGCAGATGATCAATATGACTTCTGACAGCCACCTGTTCCGGACGCGAACCGAACTGGAAGGCAAGGAAGGGGCCTGGCCTGTTGGCGGCAACCGCTGGCAATCGGCGGCCGGGGAATGGGTGCCGCTGTATGAAGGCAAGATGGTGCAGGCCTTCGATCACCGGGCGGCAAGCGTTGTGGTCAACCCGGAAAACCTGAACCGGCCCGCACAACCCCTGCAAGCAACCCCGGAACAATCAGCCGATCCGAATTGGCTGGCCGATCCGCAGTTTTGGGTTGCCGCAAGTGTTTGCGAGGCGACCGCTCGATTACCGTGGGTGTTGGGGTTCAAAGAGATTACCGCACCGACCAATGTTCGGACATTTATTGCTGCCGGTTTTCCCGCCTACGGGTTTGGAAACAAGGTTCCGATTCTCACACCGACCGAGCCCAACGTCCGTCTGGAATTGCTCCTCGCAAACTTTAACGCGATGCCATTTGATTTTGCAGTCCGGCAGAAGGTCCAAGGCCAGACGCTGAACTGGTTTATTGTCGAACAGCTGCCAGTCATTCCCCCAGCCGCCTATGGCCGCCAATTCGGCCCGAAAACCGCCGCAGAAATCGTCAAGGCTGCGGTGCTGGAACTGACCTACACCGCGCACGATATGGCCCCCTTCGCCCAAGACATGGGCCATGTGGACGACGCGGGCGGCGTGCTGCCGCCCTTCATCTGGGACGAGGATCGCCGCCTGAAGCTGCGGGCGAAGCTGGATGCGCTCTATTTCATCCTCTATGGCCTGTTCGACCCGGCAGACCCGGCCCATGATCCGGCGCAGGCGCGCGACGATATCCGCTATATCTATTCCACCTTCCCGATCGTGGAGCGGCAGGAAACCGAACGCTGGGGCCGCTATCGCAGCCGCGATCTGTGCCTTTCGTGGATCAACGCCCTGGCAGCAGGCCAGCCCGATGCCGAGGTGGACGGGTAGGAAAGCCAGCAAACAACACCGAACCCCCTTGAATGCTCGTGCCTTGTTCCCGATCAGTTATGCGGTGACGGTTGGCAGGCTGAACCGCAATTGTTTGGCGCGCTTCACCCATGCCCTTCGGGAATTGCGAGGGGAGGGCGCGCAGGCTGTCAGCCGGGATCACCGTGCGGCCCCCGATGCGGATGTCCTTCAGGCGCCCAGCGGCAATGTGCGAATAGAGCGTGGTGCGGCCAAGGCTGGAGGCCCGGAAAGCCTCGTTCACGCTGTAGGCGATCTTCGGGAGTTCAGTCGCTGAGGTGCTCATTCGGTTTCATCGCCCGAAAAGCGCCCGCATCCCACATGGCAGCCATGCGCCCCCGATCCAGTCAGCCGGTTCGCGCGATGCGTTGACAGTGCAAATCACTTGCAATAGCAACCCCTGCGTTCACGAAGGGGATAACAATGCAGGATCAAGATCGTCGCCAGTCCGTTCCGGCCTTTCTCGCCATGGGGTGCGTGGGCTTCATCGCTTCTGCGCAGCCGGCGCTTGCGCAGGCGGCCGGGCAGCCCGAAACGCTGGGCCGCGTGACGGTGACAGACACCGAAGTTGCCGAAGACAGCTACCGGACAGAGGCGGCATCGAACGCCCGCCTGACGGAGCCGTTGCTGAACACGCCGCGCACCATCACCGTGCTGCCCGAAGCCATGCTGCGGGATCAGGCGGTCGTGTCGTTCGCGGATGCGCTGCGCAACGTTCCGGGCATCACCATGGGCGTCGGCGAAGGCGGCGCGGGATCGGGCGACTTCATCACCATGCGGGGCTTCGATGCCTCGTCCGATGTCACCATCGACGGCTTCGCCGACCGCCTGCAGCAGACCCGATCCGACCTCTTCAACTATGAGGCGATCGAGGTGATCAAGGGCCCGAACTCGGCCGTCGGCGGGGCCGGCGGGGCTTCCGGGCAGATCAATCTCGTCACCAAGACGCCGCGCCTCGAGGACCGGGTGGTTCTGAACGGCTCGCTCGGCTCGGCCGATTATCGCCGTCTCCAGGGCGACGCGAACCTGGCGCTGACGGGGCTGGTGCCCAATGCCGCGATCCGCCTGAACGCCGTATGGCACGATCAGGGATTGGCCGGCCGCGACGAGGTGTTCCAGCGCCGCATGGGCTTTGCCCCCAGCATCGCCTTCGGGCTGGACACGCCGACGCGGGTGACGCTGTCCTACATGTGGCAGAACGACGACAATCTGATGGACTATGGCATCCCCTTCAGCACGACGGGGGCGCAGTTCCCGATTTCCCGCTCCAACTATTACGGCGTGCTGGGGGTCGATCAGGAACATCAGGTCACCCAGATTGCAACGCTGAAGCTGGAGCATGATTTCAGCAGCGCCGTCAGCATCACCAACGTCACCCGCTGGGGCCAGGTGGAGCGGGAGGCCGTGTGGACCACGCCGCAGAACCGCAACACGGCCGGCGCGCCGGGCCGCTGCGCCCCGAACCCCGATTGCACCTTCGCCAGCGCCATTCAGGCGATCAACGAGGGCCGCTATGCCCAGGCGCTCTATATCACCGCCGGGCCGCAAGGGCTGGGCCGCACCTCGGAAAACCGGGTGCTCGTGAACCAGACGAACCTGACGGCGAATGTGGTTACGGGCGCTGTCGCCCATACCATCGTCGTCGGGGGAGAGATCGGTCGCGAGGATTTCGAGCGCGGCGCCATCAGCGTCGGCGGCCTCGCCAACCGGCTGGTCAATCTCTACGCGCCGGACCCGGTTTTCACCGGCCCGCTCACCTGGACCTACACGCCCGGCCAATATGATGTCCGCGCCACGCGCGGCGCGCTGTGGGCGTTCGACACGCTGAAGTTCGGGGACCAGTTCCAGCTGAACGGCGGCGTCCGCTGGGAGCGTTTCGTGGCCGACTATGGCGGGACGTCGCTGGTCGCCAACCGGCAGGCCAACAACCTGTGGAGCTGGCAGGGCGCGGCCATCTTCAAGCCGGCGGACAACGGCACCCTCTATCTCAGCTACACCGATGCGAAGCAGCCGCAGGCGCTGGCGTCGACGGCGACGGGGGCGGTCGGCACGGCGGTCAACCCGCCGCTCAAGAACCGCAACTTCGAACTGGGCACGAAGTGGGACGTGGCCGATGGCGGCCTCAGCCTGACGGCGGCGCTGTTCCGCACCGAACGCACGAACGAGGCGATCACCAATTCCGACGGCAACACGGAATTCGTGGGCAAGCGCCGGGTGCAGGGCCTGGAACTGAGCGCATCGGGCCAGATCACGCCGGACTGGTCGGTGTTCGCGGCCTATGCCTTCCTCGATTCGAAGATCCTGCGGGCCTCCGAAACGGTGGCGGGCCAGCTGACCGAGGGCGAATCCCTGACGGCGACGCCGAAGCACAGCGGCAGCCTGTGGACCACCTATGCGCTGCCCTTCGGGCTGACGCTGGGCGGCGGCCTGCAATATGTGGGCGAAACCCCGGCGCGGCAGAGCTCTGCGGTGGTCGCGGCCTGGAGCTTTGATCCTGTCACCATCGTCAACGCGATGGCCTCGTACAAGGTCTCTGACCGGGTCAGCCTGCAGCTGAACGCCACCAACCTGTTCGATGAATTCTACATCCAGCGTCCCCGCGCGACCGACAGCTATGCCTTCGGCGTGCCGGGCGAAGGGCGGAAGATCATCGGAACGCTGACCTTCACCTACTGAGCAGGAAACGCTGGCGGACGCCCATGCCGGATTGTCGCATGGGCGTCTCCATCGCGTTTCTGCAATTGCTTCGCATTTCCGCCTTTGTTAGGACTGGCCCAAGGCAATGGCGACCCACGCACTTCTGGCTGGCGACGGCAGCTTTTGCACCCCTGAAGGGCCGGTGCACACGCCTCGTCTGCATGCCGTGGAGGGGTCGCCCCCCGGCCCGGCCGATGCACAGGCCCCGGCCCGGCAGCCGCTGTCGTTCAACGCGCTGGTGGCGATCACCGTCGTTGTCCTGCACCTGCTGGTGTTCGCCGCCCTCATCGCCCAGCGCCAGCTGCTGAAACCCGCGCCGGAGCCGGTGGCCATCCAGCTCCTGTCCATCCCGGCTGCCCCGCCCCCGCCGCCGTCCGCCGCGCCCGAACAGCTGCTGGAAACGCCGCCGGTCGTGGTGCCGCCGCCCGTCCTCCTGCTGGAGGAGCGCCCCCCCACGATCATCGCCGTGGTGTCGGAGGCGCCGCCAGCGCCGCAACCGTCCACGCAGGCCCCCGCCGCCGTTGCCGAAGGCCCGCCGTCTCCGGCAGCCGCCCGGTCGCCGTCCACCGTTTCGGGCGGCGACCTCTCTGCCGGCATGGTAGAGGCCAGCCCCCCGCGCTACCCCTATGAATCGCGGCGGCTGAAGGAACAGGGGACGGTCGTCCTCGATGTCCTGCTCGGCCCCGATGGGCGGGTGGAGCGGATCGGCCTGCGCAGCTCCAGCGGCCACCCCCGGCTCGACAAGGCCGCGCTGGAGGCCGTGCGCCGCTGGCGCTGGTCCCCCATGGTGCGCGACGGGCGGGCCGTTTCCGTCCGCGGGCTCGTGGAAATCCCCTTCGCCCTCACCCCTGCCCGATAAGGCCCGCCAATGCTCATCGCCATCCCCGACGTCCTCTCGGCGGACGAAGTCGCCCAGTTCCGGCGCGTGATGGCCGGGGCCCAGTGGGTGGATGGCAACACCACCTCCGGCGCGCAGGCGGCAATGGCGAAATCCAACCTGCAGCTGCCCGAAGACGGCGCGGCGGCGCGCGACCTTTCGCAGCGGGTGCTGGCCGCCCTCTCGCGCACCCCGGCCTTCATCGCAGCCGCCTTGCCGGCAAAGGTGTTTCCGCCGCTCTTCAACCGCTATCGCGTGGGCGAGGCGTTCGGCACCCATGTGGACAATGCCATCCGGTCGCGGCCGGGCACGGAGTTCCGTATCCGCACTGACCTGTCCGCCACGCTGTTCCTTGCCGGGCCAGACGAATATGACGGCGGCGAGCTGGTGATCGAGGGCCAGTTCGGGGAACAACGGGTGAAGCTGCCCGCCGGGCACATGGTGCTCTACCCCTCGTCCAGCCTGCACCGGGTCACGCCCGTCACGCGCGGCGAACGCATCGCCTCCTTCATGTGGCTGCAATCCATGGTGCGCGACGATTCCGCCCGCCGCTCGCTCTATGAACTGGATGTCTCGATCCAGAAGCTCACCGCACGCCTCGGCCTCGACGATCCTGAGGTGGTGGCCCTCACCGGCCTCTACCACAACCTCCTGCGCCGCTGGGCAGAGGTCTAGGGCCGGGCGCTAGTTCAGCAGGATCACCCCGTCCACCGCCCGGATCTCGGCCGGGCCGACAAGGTCTCGGTGGGCGACGCGGATGGCGTGGATCGTCGCCTCGATCTCGCGGCGCCAATGATCCAGGAAGCGCGACAGTTCCGGGAAGGCCGGGGCCAGATCCCAAGTCTGCCACACATATTGCTGCAACAGGCAGGGGTGATCGGGCATCCAATAGCTGATCTCGGCCGTCAGCAGGCCATAGCCCGCCATCTGCCGCCGGAACCCGTCATCGACCGCCGCCTTCCCCATCTGCCGCATCCCCGTCTCCGTTTGACTGGAGCGGCATGGTTCCCTGAATTTCAGTTCAGATCAAGATGCTGATTTCATGCGATAAACTGGCAGCACTCGCGCCGGGCGAGTGCCAGCGCCGGGGTCGTCAGCGGGCTGCGCGCACCATCTCCACGATATCGGGCAGGCCCCGGCCCAGCGCCACGGCCTCGTCCTCGCGGCCGCTGATCTTCATCCAGAACATCCGCCAGTCACCCATGAAGCTCCACCAGGGCTTTACCCAGGTGGCGGGCTTGTTGTGCTCGAAGCGGAAGTGCCCGATCCAGGCGCAGGCATAACCAAAGACGATGCCCGCCGGCAGCAGCCACCAGGTGCCCGTGGCGGCCAGCGCCACCAGCGCGGCAAGGCCCCCGGCCGACCCCACATAATGGATGTTGCGGTTCCGCCGGTCCTGATGGGCCGCCATGTAATAGGGCCAGAATTCCGCGAAGCTCTGCGGAACGGGGGGCTGGTTCGTCGTCATGCGCCCGGTCTAGCGCATCAGTCGCGGGCGATGAAGGCCGCGATCCGGTCGAACGCCAGGTCCAGCGTCTCCGCCTCGGGCGTCAGGCTGATGCGGACATGGCCGCGCCCGCCTTCGCCGAAGCCGCTGCCCGGCACCACGCCCACCTTCGCCTCGTCCAGCAGCCGCCGTGCGAAGCGCTGGTCGTCGGGCTCCACGCCCCGGCAATCTAGCATCACGAACATCCCGCCCGCCGGCATCGTCGCCGTCAGGCCCTGAAGCGCGTTGGCGCGCGCCACCACCTGCTGCGCGCGCGCACGGAAGGCCTGCCGATAGGGGGCCAGTTCGGATTCCGGCAGGGACAGCGCCGTGACCGCCGCATCCTGGATGAACTGGCTCACGCCGAACAGCGCCGCCGCGCTCCAGTCGCCAAGCGCGGCGATCAGCCGCCCGGGCGCGACTGCCCAGCCGACGCGATAGCCCGTCATCGCATGGCTTTTCGACAGGCTGTTGAGGGAAACGGTGCGACCTGCGGGCCCGTGCTGCCAGGCGCGCACATCCTGCCCGTCGAAGCGGAAATGGGCATAGACCTCGTCCACCACCAGCCACAGGTTGTGCTGCTCGCACAGCCGCGACAGGCGCTGGTAATCCTGCACCGACAGCGCCGTGCCCGAAGGGTTCGCCGGGCTGTTCAGGAACAGGCAGCGGGTGCGCGGCGTGATCGCCGCCTCGATCGCGTCCACGTCCGTCGAAAGGTCGGCGCGGGCGGCCACGCGCACGGCGCTCGCCCCCGTCGCCGCCACCACGCCGGGATAGGTGGCATAGAAGGGGTCCGACAGGATCACCTCGTCGCCTTCCCCCACGATCAGGGTCAGCACGGCGAGGCCGGCGTGCTGGGCGCCGGGCATCACCATTACCTCGTCGGCGGCGCAGCCCTCGCTGCGGGCAATGGCGGCGCGCAGGGCGGGCTCGCCGTGCAGGGGTGTATAATGGGTGCGCCCGGCATCCAGCCCGGCCTTCGTCGCCGCGACGATCGCAGGGTGCGGCGGGCAGACAGGGTCGCCCAGCGTCAGCAGCAGGATGTCCTCGCCTGCGGCCACGCGGCGCAGGCCTTCATCGGCGATCGCCCAGCTGCTCGCCTGGCCCACGGCGGCAAGGCTGCGCGCCCGGGTGGACAGCAGCGGCTCAGTCACCGGCAACCTCGGCTTCCGCCTCGATCTCCACCCGCCATTCGGGGCGCAGCAGCACTGCGCCGGCGACCATGGTGGCGGCCGGGCGGATCGCACCGAACACGGCGCCATGCGCCTCCCCCACGGCGGCGGCGTCGGCCGGGTCGGTCAGGAACATGCGGGTGCGCACCACGTCTGCGGCCGTGCCGCCCAGCGCTTCCACCGATTCGACGATGATGGCGAGGCAGCGGCGCGCCTGCGCCGCCGCGTCGCCGGGCGTGCTGCTGCCGTCCGGCTCGACGGGCGCGGTGCCGGACACGAGGATGCGGTTGCCGATGCGCACCGCGCGGGAAAAGCCGATGCTGGACTCGAACGGCGAGCCGGAGGAATGGGTGGTGCGGGGCTTGCTGGACATGGCCGGCGGTTTGGACGCGGGGGAACGGGGATGCAACAGGCCGATTTCGTCTTTTCGGTCGCCAACTGGATCGTGATGGCCGGCTGGGCGGCGCTGCTGCTGGCGCCGCTCCGGCGGGAGGCGCTGGTGATGGCCGCGCGATTCGCCTCGGCCGCTGTCTGCGCAATCTATCTGTTGCTGCTGGCGCGCGGGCTGATTGCCGGGCCGGGGCTTCCCGAAGGGGCGGGGTTCGGCACGCTGGACGGCGTGGTGGCGCTGCTCTCCCGCCGGGAGGCGATGCTGGCCGGATGGGTGCATTTCCTGGCGTTCGACCTGTTCGTGGGCAGCTGGATGGCAGAGGACGCCCCGCGCGCCGGGGTTCCGCACTGGCTGCTGGTGCCGCTGCTGGCGCTGACGCTGATGGCGGGTCCTGTCGGCCTGCTGCTCCATCTGCTGGCGGCCGCGGTGGCCCGGGCGCGCCGCTGATGCGCGCCGGGCATGGAGGCCATGCTTTTGCGAGTGAGTTGCATTTATCGCGCCGCAGCGATAGCAGGCCCCCATGCACGGGACATCCGCCCCCCCGCCTGAGGCCGTGAAGCGCCCGTCCGCGCCGTCCGCGAAGGCGAAGCGCGCCTTCTGGCTGAAGCAGCTGCACACATGGCACTGGATCAGCTCGGCGGTCAGCCTCTTCGGGCTGCTGCTGTTCACGATCACCGGGATCACCCTGAACCATGCCGGCCAGATCGAGGGGCAGCCCGTCACCACCGAACGGGCCGCGCAGCTGCCCGATGCGCTGCTGCCGCTGGTCGCGGTGAAGCCGGGAGAGCGCGCCGGGAAGGAAGACAGGCCGCTGCCGCCCGAGCTTGACGGCTGGCTCAGATCGGAACTGTCGGTGAAGCCGCGCGGCACGGCGGAATGGTCCGCCGACGAAATCTATCTGTCCCTGCCGCGCCCCGGCGGCGACGGCTGGGTCTCCATCGACCGGGAAACCGGCGAGGTTCTGGCCGAAACCAGCTCGCGCGGGGCGGTTTCCTACCTCAACGACCTGCACAAGGGCCGCAACACCGGCCCGGCCTGGGGCTGGTTCATCGACATCTTCGCGGTCGCCTCGCTGGTGTTCGCGCTGACCGGCCTCGTGCTGCTGTGGCTGCACGCGCACCGCCGGCCGTCCACATGGCCGCTGGTGGGGCTGGGGCTGCTGATCCCGCTGCTGCTGGCGATGTTCTTCATCCACTAGGGGAATTTGATGCGAACAGACCTGCTTTCCGCCCCCGTGCTGCTGCTGGCGACGTCGCCGGCGCTTGCCGCCGGGCTCGATCTCTCGCTCACCATCCCCACACTGAAGGTGGCGGAATATCACCGCCCCTATGTGGCGATCTGGATCGAACCGGCGGGCGGCGAAGCGAAGACGCTGGCTGTCTGGTACGACACGAAGCTGAAGGACCGCGAAGGCGAGAAGTGGCTGCGCGACGTCCGCACCTGGTGGCGGAAATCGGGGCGCACGCTGACGTTTCCGGTGGATGGCGTTTCAGGCGCGACCCGCGCGCCCGGCACCCACCGGATCAGCTTCTCCGAAGGGCAGGGGCCGCTGGGGAAGCTGGCACCCGGCCAGTATGAACTGGTGATCGAGGCTGCGCGCGAAGTCGGCGGCCGGGAACTCATTCGCCTGCCCTTCCAGTGGCCGCCGAAACCCGGCGCGGTGGCGAAGGCCGCCGGCACCACCGAACTGGGCGCCGCAACCCTGACGCCGAAGCGCTGAAATCCGAACGGGAGAGAGACTGATGCTCCGCAAATCGATTCTTGTCGCCGCCCTGCTGGCGGGTCTGTCCGCCACCCCGTCGCTGGCGCATCGCCAGTGGCTGCACCCGTCCGCCACAGTGCTGTCGGGCGACAAGGCCTGGGTGACGGTGGACGCCGCCGTGTCCAACGACCTCTTCTATTTCGAGCATGTGCCGATGCGGCTGGACAATGTGAAGGTCTGGCAGCCCGACGGCACGGAGGGGAAGATGCAGAACCCCGCCACCGGCCGATACCGCAGCGTGTTCGACGTGGAGCTGAATCAACAGGGCACCTGGAAGATCGGCACCTCGATGGCGGGCATCATGGGCAGCTACAAGCTGAACGGCGAACAGAAGCGCCTGCCGCGCGGCGCGGCCGCCGCCGACCTTGCAAAGCTGATCCCCGCCGGCGCAACCGACGTGCAGATCAGCGAGAACAGCAGCCGCAACGAGATCTTCGTGACCGCAGGCGCGCCCACCAACACGGTGCTGAAGCCCACGGGCAAGGGGCTGGAAGTGGAATGGCTGACCCACCCGAACGACCTGGTTTCGGGCGAACCGGCGAAGCTGCGCTTCCTGGCGGATGGCAAGCCCGCCGCCGGGATCGACGTGGAAGTGGTGCCGGGCGGCGTGCGCTATCGCGACAAGCTGAACGACCGCACGCTGAAGACCGATGCGAACGGCGTGCTGACGATCGAATTCCCCGCGCCGGGCATGTACTGGCTGGAAGCCCAGCTGCAGGACGGCAACGCCAGCGTGCCGGGCGCGACGCAGCGGCGGCTCACCTACATCACCACGCTGGAAGTGCTGGCCCCCTGACGCTGGATTTCGAACCCAGGGTCGCCATTGCGCCTGATCTTTCGCCCGCCCTGTTCCGGGCGATGGCGTGCGGGGTGGCCGTCAGGCGGCTGGGCGGCGAGACGATGGGCACGGACTGGACGCTGGCGATCGCCGGCGGCCCGGCCGATCCGCGGCCGCTGGTGCAGTCGATTCTGGATGCCGTGACTTCCGAATCGAGTCTGTGGGCTGCGGATTCGGAAATTTCGCGCTTCAACCGGGCGGCGGCCGGAACCGCGATGCGCCTCTCCCCCGGGTTCGCCGAGGTGGTGGCGACTGCGCT
>NZ_JAYRCW010000074.1:11385-13078 GCF_041909755.1 Sandaracinobacter sp. | reverse complement strand
CGCCGCCACGCCCGAGGGATAGAGCATGGTGCCGGCCGCGCCGGGTTCGAGGCCGGTCAGCGCCTCGCGCAGGGCCCAGGTGGTGGGGGTGCCCTTGCGGCCATAGAAGAGCGTCTCGTCCTGCGCGAGATTGGCTGCATCCATGTCGGCGATGCTGGGATAGAGGATTGTGGACGCGCGCCAGACGGGCGGGTTCACGATCCCGCCCGTGCCTTCGCGATTCTGCGTCCATTCCGGCCGCCGCCCGGCGGCCGAGGCCCAGGTTTCGGGCTTGTCCGGCCCGCTCAAGCGCCCGTAACGATTCTATTTGTGCAGTCGCTCACGCGCCCGTCACGTTTCGATTTGTGCAGTCGCTCACGCGCCCGTCACGACCGGCGTATCGGCCTGCGCGCCCCATTCCGCCCAGCTGCCGTCGTACAGCGCCGGGGTCTTGGCGCCCAGCACGGTGGCGGCCAGCACGATGCTGGCGGCGGTGATGCCCGAACCGCAGGTGGCGATCAGCGGCTTTTCCGGATCGACGCCGGCGGTGGCAAAGGCGGCCTTCAGCCCTGCGGCGTCCTTCAGCGTGCCGTCGGCGTTGTAGAGGCTGGTGTGCGGCAGGCTCTTCGCGCCGGGCATGTGGCCGGGGCGGACGCCCGGTCGCGCTTCCGGCTCGCTGCCGGCGAAACGGGCGGCGGAGCGGGCATCGACGACCTGCGCCGCGCCGGACTTCAGATTTTCGCGCATGGCATCCAGATCGCGGACGCCGGAGAAATCGGCCCACACGGTGAAATGGCGGTGGCGCACGACCGGCTTGCCGCTTTCCAGCGCGCCGCCGGCGGCCTTCCAGGCATCCAGCCCGCCATCGAGCACGGCCACCTGATGGGCGCCGAACACATGGAACATCCACCAGGCGCGGGCGGCGGACTTCAGGGGCGAATTGTCATAGACGATGATGCGCGAGCCATCACCCAGGCCCATCGCCTGCGCGCGGGAGGCGAATTTTTCCGGCTTCGGCAGCATGAAGGGCAGGCCCGACGACGCGTCGGCCACTTCCTCCAGATCCAGGAAGACAGCGCCGGGAATATGCGCGGCCTCGAACTCGGCGCGGGCGTTGCGGCCATGTTCCGGCAGGAACAGGCTTGCATCGACGACGCGCACGTCGCTCTTTTCCAGTTCGCCCTTCAGCCACTCGGCGCTGACAATCGCGTCCATTCAGTCCCCCAAGATCCCCATGGGCCAATGTTGCCCGGCCGGGCCTGCCGGTCGGGATGTTCCGCGCCTTTACCGGCCCCCGATGGCCGCGACAAGCCGCACGAAGGGCGGCACGGGGGGGCGGCACGGGGGGCGGCCTCAACTTGCGGCGCGAACGGCCGTGAAGGGCCGGTGATGGATGCAACCGCCACAAAGGAAAAGGCCAAGGGCCTGCCGAACCCCTGGGCCGCGCGGCGGCTGGGCGCGGCCCACGGATTCCCGGCCGCGCCGTCTGCGGGGGGCGGGCTGGCCCCCGCCGGAATCGAACGGCGCCTGCCGAACCGGGCGGAAGCGCTGTGGATGCGCCTGCGCGGCGGCGACCGGGGGATGCCGCCGGCAGCGGCTGCCGAAGCGTTGCTGGCGCCGCCCTTCGCGGCGCAGGCGCTGCTGGTGGAGCTGCCCGATGGCGGCGAGGCCTGTGTGACCCGCGCGGGCGCGGATCTTGTGGACAGGGGGTGTG
>NZ_JAYRCW010000074.1:0-11375 GCF_041909755.1 Sandaracinobacter sp. | reverse complement strand
CTGGCCCGGTTGCCCCCGGCAGCCGCGCCGACGATGCCGGACTGGGCGTCGGCGCACGGATGGCCGCGCTGGCGCTGGCGGCGGCGACGGCCGGGCATCCGCTGCATCTGGACAGCGACTTCGATCCGGATATCGGCGGCCCGCGCCCGGCCCTGCTGTTCCGGGCGGTCGCCCTGCCCTTTGCGCCGGAACCGGGCAGCGGGCTGGCCGGGCTGGCAGTTGCGCTGCTGTCGTGGCGGCGGCTGCTTTCGGCCGACGAGACGGCCGAGCTGCATCGCGAGCTGCGTGCCGCAATCGACTGGATGGGGCGAAACAGTCGCTGAAGCGGCCTGTTTGCCGCAGAATATTCGGCGTTCGCCGCAAGATTCCGACGCCCCCGCTGCGACAAGCCCTGTATGAGAAGGAATAGCCAAAAGATGGCCGAAGGCCGCGGCACAGGAAGAGCGAGCAGATGCCCAGCAAGGCGAAGGCGCAGAAGAGCCCCGCAGACATTCAGTCCTTCCCGCCGGCGCTGAGGCGCCAGTTCCGCGACCTGCTGTTCGGCAGCGCGTCGGAGAGCGAGGTGGAGGGGCTGTCGGAAGCCGATCTGGTCCGGCTGTCGGATTTCGCCTTCCAGACCTTTGCGGTGCGCCTGCCTGGCGCCGAGACGGTGAATGTGGGCGCGGGCGAAGGCGAAGCGGGCCATCGGCACATGGCTGTCGCCCTTTCGACCGATGACATGCCCTTCCTGGTGGATTCGGCGACAGCCGCGATCGGCGGCTTCGGGCTGGAGATCCAGCGCCTGTTCCACCCCATCCTGCCGGTGCGCCGCGATGTCGCCGGCCGGCTGGTTTCGCTGGGCGAGGCTGACGCCCCGCGCGAGAGCCTGATCCTGATGGACGTGGAGCGGGCGCCTGCGAAGAAGCGGGCGGACCTGGCGCTGGCGCTGGAGCAGGCCTATGCCGATGTCCGCGCCGCCGTGACGGACTGGCAGCCGATGCTGAAGGAGCTGCGCGCCGCCGCGCGCGGGCTGAACGACAGCCCGCCGCCGATCGCGCCGCATGTGCTGGCGGAAACCATCGCCTTTCTGGAATGGCTGGCTTCGGACAATTTCACCCTGCTGGGCTTTGCCGACGGAGACAGCCGGCTGGGCCTGCTGCGCGACCGGGCGCGCTGGCCTGCGCCTGAGGACGACGGGCAGTCGGCAGAGCCTGTCAGCATCCACAAGTCGCAGAGCCGATCCACCGTGCACCGCAGCGTGCCGCTGGACCTGATCACGGTGCGGCGCTTCGATTCGAAGGGCGCGGTGACGGGCGCGGCGCATTTCCTGGGGCTGTTCGCCAGCGCGGCGCTGCGGGAAAGCCCCCGGCGCGTGCCGCTGGTGCGCCGCAAGGTGGCCGAAGTCGCGGAAACGCTGGGCTATGCGCCGCGCAGCCATGCGGGCCGGGCGCTGACCCATGTGATCGAGACCTTCCCGCGCGAGGAAATGTTCCAGATCGACACGCAGGAACTGCTGGTGATGGCCCGCGGCCTGCTGAGCCTGCTGGACCGGCCGCGCCCGCAGCTGTTCGCCCGGCGCGACGCGCGATCGGACAAGGCCTCGTTCCTCGTCTATATCCCGCGCGAGGCCTATTCGGCGGATCTGCGCGCGCGGATCGGCCGGATGCTGGAAGCGGAAACCGGCGGCCGGCTGGAAAAATTCGATGCGGAGCTGCGCGCCGAAGGGCTGGCGCGCGTGCATTATCTGATGGACGGCGTGGCGGCTGACCCGGATTCGGCGCAGCTGAACCAGCAGCTGATCCTGCTGACCCGCGGCTGGGACGACGATCTGGAACTGGCGCTGGTGGGCCGGGCGGGAGCGATTCGCGCCGCGCGGCTGGCGCTATCCCACGGGCGGGCCTTTTCGCCCGGCTATCGGTCGGAATTCACGCCGGCAGAGGCCGCCGACGACATCCTGCGGCTGACGGAACTGTCCACGCCGGACGACCGGCATGTGGCGCTCTATCGGCGCGAGGGCGACCCCGACACGACGATCCGGCTGAAGATCTACCGGCTGGGCGAAATCATCCCGCTTTCGGAATCGGTGCCGATGCTGGAGAATTTCGGCTTCCGCGTGATCGAGGAGGTTCCCTACGACCTGGCCGGCGGGGAACTGGGCTGGATCCACGACTTCAAGCTGGAAGCCACCGTGGCGGCCGAGGACCTGGAACCCTTCTGCCGGGTGGTGAACCCGGCGCTGGACGCCGTGCTGACGGGCACGCAGGAAAATGACGCCTTCAACGCGCTGATCCCGGCCTGCGGGCTGAGCGCGGAGGAAGCCAACTGGCTGCGCGCCTGGTTCCGGTATCTGCGGCAGACGGGCAGCGCCTATTCCATCCAGACCGTGGTGGACGTGCTGAAGCGCAACCGGCCCGCGACGCTGGCGCTGATCGCGCTGTTCCGGGCGCTGCACGGCCCCGACGGCACGAAGAAGGCCGCAGAGGCAGCCGGCGAACGCTTCCGCGAGACGCTGGATGCCGTGCAGGCGATCGACGACGACCGCATCCTGCGGCTGTTCCTGGGGCTGGTGAAGGCGATGCTGCGCACGAACGCCTTCGTGCCCGGCGGGCCGGCGGCGCTGGCGTTCAAGCTGGAATCGGCGCGCGTGCCGGGCCTGCCCAAGCCGCTGCCCTGGCGCGAGATCTGGGTGTACAGCCCGCGCGTGGAGGGCATCCACCTGCGCGGCGGGCCGATCGCGCGCGGCGGCCTGCGCTGGTCTGACCGGCGGGACGATTTCCGCACCGAAGTGCTGGGCCTTGTGAAGGCGCAGATGGTGAAGAACAGCGTGATCGTGCCGACCGGTGCGAAGGGCGGCTTCTTCCCGAAGCAGCTGCCCGATCCGGCCGTGAACCGCGACGCCTGGGCGGCCGAGGGACTGGAATCCTATAAGCTGTTCATCCGCACGCTGCTGTCCATCACCGACAATCTGGATGCGGAGGGCCATGTGGTTCCGCCTGCCCATGTGGCGCGGCTGGACGGCGACGACCCCTATCTGGTGGTCGCGGCCGACAAGGGCACGGCAACCTTCTCGGACACCGCGAACGGCATCGCGCTGGATGCCGGCTTCTGGCTGGGCGACGCCTTCGCCAGCGGCGGCTCTGTCGGCTATGACCACAAGGCGATGGGCATCACCGCGCGCGGGGCCTGGGTGTCGGTGACGCGCCACTTCGCGGAAATGGGCGTGGACGTGCAGGCCGATCCGGTGACGGTGGCCGGCGTGGGGGACATGAGCGGCGATGTGTTCGGCAACGGCATGCTGCTGTCGAAGAGCCTGAAGCTGGTGGCGGCCTTCGATCACCGCCACATCTTCCTGGATCCGGCGCCGGACGCCGCCGCCAGCTGGGCGGAACGCGCGCGGCTGTTCGCGCTGCCGCGCTCCAGCTGGGCGGATTATGACGCGAAGCTGATTTCGAAGGGCGGCGGGGTGTTCCCGCGCAGCCAGAAGGCCATCCCGCTGTCCCCCGAAGTGCGGGCGATGCTGAAGATCGAGGCGGAGGAACTGGCGCCGGCGGAGCTGATGTCCGCCATCCTGAAGGCCCCCGTGGACCTGATGTGGTTCGGCGGCATCGGCACCTATCTGAAGGCGCAGACCGAATCGAACGCCGATGTGGGCGACCGGGCGAACGACGCCGTCCGCGTGAACGGGCAGGACGTGCGCGCCAAGGTGATCGGCGAAGGCGCGAACCTGGGCGTCACGCAGGCCGGGCGCATCGAGTTCGCCAGCCATGGCGGGCGGCTGAACACCGACTTCATCGACAATTCGGCGGGTGTCGACACCTCCGATCATGAAGTGAACATCAAGATCGCGCTGGGCGCGGCCAGCCGCGCCGGGCGGCTTTCGGGCGACGCCCGCGACAAGCTGCTGGCAGAGATGACGGACGAGGTGGCCGCGCTGGTTCTTTCGAACAATGCGGCGCAGACGCTGATCCTGTCTGTCGTGGAGGCGCATGCGCGCGAGCGGCTGCAGGGGCATGTGCGCCTGATGGAGATGCTGGAAGCCTCTGGCCGGCTGGACCGTCAGGTGGAAGGCCTGCCGGGGCCGCGCGACATCGAGGAGCGCAAGCGGCTGAACCGGGGGCTGACGCGGCCGGAACTGGCGGTGCTGCTGTCCTATACCAAGATGGAGCTGAAGGACGCGCTGGTCGAATCCGACCTGGTGGCGGACCCGCTGCTGGAAGAGGACCTGTTCCGGGCCTTCCCGCCCCTGATGCGCAAGCCTTACGAGGCGGAGATTCGCGGCCACCAGCTGCGCCGCCAGATCGTCGCCACCAAGCTTGCCAACCTGCTGGTGAACCGGGGCGGCGTGACGCTGGCGCATGACCTGTCCGCCGAGCTGGGCGTGCCGCTGCCGACGGTTGCGGCCGCGTTCGTCTCTGCGCGGACGCTGTTCGATCTGGACAGCCTGTGGGCCGCGATCGATGCGGCGAAGGTGCCCGCTGCGCAGGCGCTGGCCTTCCACGGCGAGGCGGCCGCTGTGACCCGGGTGCTGGTTGGCGACCTGGCCGTGCGCACCGGCGCGGAAAGCCCGGAACGGCTGTCGGCCCGGCTGGCGCCGGGCCTGAAGCGGCTGCTGCCCCGGCTGGACAAGCTGCTGCGCCCGGAACCCCGCGCGCAGGTGGAAGCCATCCGCCAGCGCCTGACGCTGGCCGGCGCGCCGACCGACGTTGTGGACTGGATCGCGACGCTGCACGCCCTTTCGGGCGCTGCGGGGGTGGTCGCGCTCGCCTCGGACCTGGGGCTTGGCGAAGCGCTGGCGATCGACTGGGCGCATGGCGCGACCCGTGCGCTGACGCCGGCCGACAGCTGGGAACGGCTGCTGGCCGCGACGACGGCGCGGGCCTTCGAGACGATGCGGCTGGACCTGATCGGGAAGCTGACGCCGGAATCGGGCGACCCGCTGGCGGAGACGGAAGCCTGGCTTAAGGCCCATGCCGCATCCGCCGGGGCGATCACGCGCACCATCCAGACCGCGCGCAACGGCGGCGCGCCGACGCTGGCGATGCTGGCGCATCTGGCTACGGTGGCGCAGACGGCGCTGAGGGGCTGAGGCGCCGCTTCGCGATCGGCAAACTTGCAATCCGGGGTGGCTTCCTCTAGGGGCCACCGCTTCAAGAGAGCCGGAGGGGCCATGCGCGGAATTCGCCGCGAGGTCAGCGATCGGCACAGGAAGAGAGAAACGCATGCCGTTTTACGAGCATGTCTACCTCGCGCGTCAGGATCTGGCGCCGGCGCAGGTGGAGAGCATCACCGAAGCGTTCACGAAGGTCGTGGCCGACAACGGCGGCGAAGTGAAGGGCACCGAATATTGGGGCCTTCGCAACATCGCCTATCGCATCGCGAAGAACCGCAAGGCGCATTATGTGCTGCTGAACATCGAGGCCCCGGCGGCCGCGGTGCAGGAGCTGGAGCGCCAGGTTGGCCTGAATGAGGACGTGATCCGCTATCAGACCATCCGGGTGGAAGCGCTGGAAACCGGCCCGTCCGCGATGATGAAGAAATCCGACCGTGGCGACCGCGCCGAGCGTGGTGAACGTGGCGAACGCGGTGACCGTGGCGGTCGCGGCGAACGCGCGCCGCGCGCCCCCCGCGTTGAAGAAGGAGCCTGGTAAGCCATGGCACGCCCGTTTTTCCGTCGCCGCAAGAGCTGCCCCTTCTCGGGCAACAATGCGCCGAAGATCGACTACAAGGACATCCGCCTGCTGCAGGGCTTTGTGTCCGAACGCGGCAAGATCGTCCCTTCGCGCATCACGGCGGTGTCCGCCAAGAAGCAGCGCGAACTTTCGCAAGCCATCAAGCGCGCACGCCATCTCGGCCTGCTGCCCTATCTCGTGAAGTAAGGGAGGCGCGACAATGGATGTGATCCTTCTCGAGCGCGTCGAAAAGCTCGGCCGCATTGGCGATGTCGTGTCCGTGAAGCCCGGCTTCGCGCGCAACTTCCTGCTGCCGCGCGGCAAGGCCCTTCGCGCCACCGACGCCAACAAGGCGAAGTTCGAAGCGCAGCGCGCGACGATCGAAGCCGACAACGCCAAGCGCCGCGAAGCGGCCGAAGCGCAGGCCGCCACCATGACCGACGTGTCGGTCGTGCTGATCCGCCAGGCTTCGAACGCCGGCGCGCTTTACGGTTCGGTTTCGGCCCGCGACATCGCGGACGCCGTGACGGAAACCGGCCACAAGGTGCTGAAGAGCGCCGTGGTGCTGGACAAGCCGATCAAGACGCTGGGTATTTCCACGGTGAAGCTGGTGCTGCACCCGGAAGTGACCGTGTCGGCCCGGGTGAATGTTGCCCGTTCGCCGGAAGAAGCGGAACTTCAGGCCCAGGGCGTCGACGTGACGGCCGACCTGTTCGAACGCGAGGAAGCCGGCTTCACCGAGGAATTCGACGCGACGGCCGAGCCGGGCACCCTGCCCGCGGACGAAGCGACCGAAGAGTCGACCGAAGCCTGAGGCTTCGCCCGGCAGGTGACGACCTGAACGAGACAAGGGGGCTTCCGGGAAACCGGAGGCCCCTTTTTCGTTGGGATGGCGGGACCGGCCTGCCCTGCCCCAGCCCTATCCCCGCGTCGCGGCTTCCGCCACGATCAGCCGGGCTTCCGGGGCGTGGCCGATGGCGACCAGCGCGCGGGTGATGCGGCGCAGCTGATCCGGATGCACTTCGGCCCAGCTGCCGCGAAGGGCGCTGGCCGCGATGAGGATGACTTCGCCGGATCGGCGGGCGGCGACGGCGCGATCGAGCGCCCGCGTCCAGTCATTGTCGAGGGGGGCGATATCCGGGCCGACCTTGCCGCGCCCCAGCCCCTCAAGCCCGGCCGCCAGCAGTTGCGCGCGATGGGCGGGCACGGATTTCGCCCAGCCGTCGAACAGGGCGGATTCGACCGGCACGCGGGTCGAGGCGGCGGCGAGCGGGCCGAAGGCGGCTTCGCGGTCGCCCCCTTCCAGCAGGGGCCACCAGCGATCCGCGATGGGCGTGATGCCGGCTGCCAGCAGGCTCTGCACCAGCGCGGGCGCGTCGGCGGACAGGGCAGCGTCTGGCCGGATGCGCGCGGCGGCCGGCGCGGTGGCGACCTGCCAGCCATAGGCGGCGAGCGAGCCCTTGGGGGCCTGGCCCCACAGCGCCTTCAGCGCCGAGAGCCTGTCCTCGACCCCGGCCGCGACATTGGCGGTGCGCAGGCGCCCGCCGGGGCTTTCCCCGGCAGCGGCGGGGTCGAGCGCGTCCGCCTCTGCCGCGAGGATGCGGTTCACTTCCGCCGTGCTGATGGCGCCGGTGGCGGCGGCCTCGGGGGCGAGCGCCGCGCGGCTTTCCAGCGACTGGCCGGGAAGGCGCACATACCAGGCCTTCTGCTGAGGCGTGGCGGCGCTGATCAGCGGGGCCGGAATGTCGAGCCCGGCCGCGCTGGCAAGGCCCAGCCGCCAGGCCGTCAGGCCGGACGCCGCCTCGTCCCACTCAGGGTTCGCGCCGCGCCGCCCGGCCCCGGTGGCGGAGGCGACCCGTTCGGCCAGCCCGATATCGAACGGGGTGAGCTGTTCCCGCCGCCGCAGCTGATCGAACTGCGCGGCGGCCCCGACATCATCGCCCAGGATGGCGAGGCACATGGCATCCGCCAGCGCCCATGTCGGACTTTCGGTGACGACGCGGGCGAGCGGCGACAGCGGGCAGAGCGCCATCGGATCGCCCGACGCGACGGCCGCCAGAACCGCCGCATTGTAGAGCGGCACCGTGTAGCGATCGACAGCGATGCCGGAAACGAGGCGGTGCGCATCCGTCGCCGCGCCCATCGCCACAAGCGCGCGGGCGCGGGCGGATACCCAGTCAGCCGGGTTGATCGGGCCGGGGGCGTCGGCCGCCGTCAGCAGGCTGCGCTGAAGCAGGATCTGCCCCCAGCGGCTGGCGAGCGGCTGATCGATGCGGGACAGCAGGGCCGTGAGGAAGCGGGCATCCGAACCGGCGAACAGGTCCGCCCGATAGCCGCCGCTGGCGGGGCCGAGCGGCCCGGCGCGTTCCGGCTGGACGGTGGGGCCTGCAAGGTCCGCGAGCGGATCGGTCGGCTCCGGCTCTGGCAGGGGTGGGGGGGCTGCTTCCGGCGCGGGCAGCGGATCGAACCCCGGCAGAGGGGCCGGCGCGCCCATCGGGGCGGTGGAAACCGCGCCTTCGACCGTGCCGGCCTGGGGGGCGGCAGGCTCTGCGATATCATCGGGCAGCAGGGATTTCGGCGCGCCGCCGGATGGCGGCTGAACTTTGGGTGCGCCGCCGGCGGGCGGCTGGGCCTGCGCCGAAAGCGGTGCCACGGGCAGGAGCGTGGCCCCCAGAAGGAGAATCCAGCGCCGCAGGGCCGGGACGTTTGCGCTAGCTGGCATGCCGACCCTATAGCGGGGCCGATGAAGCCTGTGGAAGCCCCCCTGGATGCCCAAGCGACGAAGCGCGGCATCGTGCACGCGGGCGCGATCCGCCGGGACTGGCGGCGGCGGCCGATCGTGCTGGTCGGGCTGATGGGCAGCGGCAAGACGACGGTGGGCAAGCGGCTGGCGGCCAAGCTGCGCTGGCCGTTCGTGGATGCCGACGCCGCCATCGAGGAAGCGGCGCAGATGCCGATATCCGAAATTTTCGCGCGCTTCGGCGAACCGCATTTCCGCGACGGGGAGCGGCGGGTGATCGCGCGGCTGATGGATGGCGGCCACAAGGTGATCGCAACGGGGGGCGGCGCCTTCGTGGACCCGGAAACGCGGGCGCTGATCCTGGCGGAAGGCACGGCGGTTTGGCTGGACGCCTCCATCGACACGCTGGCCGCGCGCGTCGCCAAGCGCAGCCACCGTCCGCTGCTGGTCGGAAAGGATCCCCGGCAGGTGCTGGACGAGTTGATGGCGGTGCGCGGCCCCTGCTACAGGCAGGCGCCCATTCACATCGTGTCGGCAGACGGCCCGCACGAGGAAAGCGTGACCGCGATCCTCGATGCGCTGAACGGCCGGAACCGGGAGAGCCTGACTTGATCGACGTGCCCGTGCAGCTGAACGACCGGAGCTACCGGATTTCCATCGGGGCGGGCGTGCTTGCCTCTGCCGGGGACCGGCTGGCCGCGCTGACGCGGAACCGCCGGGTTGCCATCGTGACGGACGAAACGGTGGCCGGGTTGCACCTGGAACGGCTGACCGCCGGGCTGGCGGGGTTCGAGACGGTGCCCATCGTGCTGGCGGCGGGCGAGGCGACCAAGGGCTTCGCGGCGCTGGAGCAGCTGGTGGACCGGCTGCTGGCGATGGAAGTGACGCGCAGCGACGCGGTGATCGCACTGGGCGGCGGCGTGATCGGCGACCTGACAGGATTTGCCGCCGCCATCGTGAAGCGCGGCATGGGCTTTGTGCAGGTGCCGACGACGCTGCTGGCGATGGTGGACAGTTCGGTCGGCGGCAAGACGGGCATCAACACGAAGGCCGGCAAAAATCTGGTGGGCGCTTTCCACCAGCCGCTGGCCGTTTGGGCCGATCTCGATTGCCTGCAATCATTGCCCGACCGGGAGATGAAGGCGGGCTATGCCGAGATCGTGAAATATGGCCTGATTTCCGACCCGGCCTTTTATGAATGGTGCGAGGCGAATGCCGCCCGGCTGCTGGCGAAGGATGCCGCCGTGCTGGCCCATGCAGTGGCGCAAAGCTGCCGCGCCAAGGCCGCCATCGTCGCCGCCGACGAGCGGGAGACGAACGACATCCGGGCGCTGTTGAACCTGGGCCACACCTTCGGCCATGCGCTGGAGGCGGAGACGGGCTTTTCCAGCGGCCTGCTGCATGGCGAGGCGGTGGGCATCGGCATGGCGCAGGCCCTGCGCTTTTCAGCGGCACGCGGGTTGATGGCGAAGGCCGAGGCCGACCGCTTCACCCGGCACCTGGAAACGGTGGGGATGATGGCCTGGCCCCGGCAGGCCGGAATTGCTGCCGACGCGGCGCCGCGCCTGATCCGGCACATGCGGCAGGACAAGAAGCGGACGAGCGACGGCCTGCCCTTCATCCTGGCGCGGGGGCTGGGCGACAGCTTCCTGGCGAAGGATGTGCCGCTGGAGGCCGTGGAGGCCTTTCTGGCGGCCGACCTGTCTGTTGGCCCCGCGCGGGCGGCGGCATGAGCTTTCCGTTCGAGCTGAGCGATGCCGAATGGCGGGCGCGGCTGACGCCGGAGCAGTACCGGATCATGCGGCAGCATGGCACCGAGGCGCCGGGCAGCTGCGGCCTTCTGCGGGAAAAGCGGCCGGGCGTGTTTCAATGCGCCGGGTGCGGCGCGGCGCTGTTCGAGGGCGGCACCAAGTTCGAAAGCGGCACCGGCTGGCCGAGTTTCGACACCCCGGTGGACGGCGCGCTGGGCGCCACGCGGGATACGAGCCACGGCATGGTTCGCGTGGAGGTGCATTGCGCCCGGTGCGGCAGCCACATGGGGCATGTGTTTCCCGATGGCCCGCCGCCGACCGGCCTGCGATACTGCATCAACGGCATGGCGCTGGAATTCGTGCCTGACGCAGCCTAGCGGCGGGCGCTGAAGAAGCCCTTGAGCAGCGCCGCGGCCTCTGCCTCGGAGATGCCGGAGAGGATTTCCGGCACATGGCGCGTATGGGCGAAGATGCGCGGGCCATGTTCCACGCCGCCGCCCTTCGGATCTGACGCCGCATAGACGAGGCGGGCAATGCGCGCCTCTGCGATGGCGGCGGCGCACATCGGGCAGGGTTCCAGCGTGACCCACAGGGTGCAGCCCGTCAGCCGTTCATTGCCCAGCAGGCGGGCCGCTTCGCGAAGCACCAGCATTTCCGCATGCGCTGTGGGATCGGGCAATGTGCGGGTGAGGTTGTGCGCTTCGGCCAGAACCGATCCATCCGGCGCGGTCAGCACCGCGCCCACCGGCACCTCGTCCGCCCCGGCGGCCGCGCGCGCCAGATCCAGCGCGCGGGCCATGTGGGGGCTTGGCGGGAAGCTCATGGCCGCGGCTTGTGCCACGGCCATGGGCGCAAGGGAATGGCGCTCAGGCCATGGCCGGGCGGCGGCGCGCCATCGCGCCCACCAGCCCGAAGCCGGCGATCAGCATCGCCCAGCTGGCGGGTTCCGGAACGGCGCCGGCCTCGACCCAGGTGCGGAAGGCGCGGTCATAGCCGGTGACGGACCAGCTGTTGCCGCCGTCTTCCGACACGCGGTTGTCGCCGGCTGCATAGTTCGCGAAGGCGCCGACCGTGCCATTGCCGTCGATGTCGTTGCCGAAGCCCCAGCCGAAGCGGTTGGTGATGCTGTCGGCAGCGGCTGAAAGGTGGATGGTGAACTGCTGCCCGGCAGCGACGTTGAAGCCCAGCGCCGACACGTCGATGCTGGTGAATCCGCCGTTGTTGAGGTCGGTATAG
>NZ_JAYRCW010000073.1:0-13081 GCF_041909755.1 Sandaracinobacter sp. | reverse complement strand
GGTGCTGCGGCAGCCCGCCATCACCTCGTCCGCGACGCCCGCTTCCTGCAGGATGCGGATCGCCTCGTGATCGAGGTGGGCGGCGCGGGGCAGGGGATAGATGCCGGGTTCCTTTTCGGCCACCAGCACATCGATGCCGCGCCGGGCGAGGAGGATCGCCAGCGTGACGCCGACGGGGCCGCCGCCGACGATGAGGACGTCACAGCTGTCTGCGGTCATGTGTCAGCCCTCCGCCTGCATCATGCCTTCGATATGGCCGAGCTGGTCGATCTCGCAGCGGACCACATCGCCGGGGGCGAGGAAGCGGCGCGGATCCATCGCCGCGCCGATGCCGCCGGGGGTGCCGGTGAACAGGATGTCGCCCGGCTCCAGCGTCATCGCGGCGGACAGATGCTCGATCTGCTGCCACAGGTTGAAGACGAGGTGCGACGTGTTCGAATCCTGCCGCTTTTCCCCGTTCACGAAGCAGCGGATGCCCAGTGCGTGCGGATCGGCCACTTCGTCGGCCGTGGTGAGCCAGGGGCCCATCGGGGCGTGGGTGTCGAAGCTTTTGCCCAGCGACCATTGCGGGCCGGCATGCTGCCACATGCGTTCGGTGACGTCGTTGCCCACGCAATAGCCGAACACATGGGCCGGGGCGTCTGCTGCCGACACATGACGCGCCGTACGGCCGATGACGGCGACCAGTTCCACCTCATAATCGTTGGTGAAGGTGTTGCGGGTGATGAGGATGGGATCATGCGGGCCGTTCACGCTGGTCTGCGCCTTGGTGAACCAGACCTGCCGCTCGGGCGTGCCGAGTTTCGATTCGGCGATATGATCGGCATAGTTGAGCCCGATGGCGAAGATCTTGCCGGGCCTGAGGACGGGCGCGCAGAGGCGCGACCGGTCCAGCGGCTCCGCCGGCCGGGTGGCGGCGCGCGCGATCAGCTGGGGTTTCAGCCGGTCCCAGCCGGCGATCAGGTCGATCATGCTGCCGTCGAGGCCGGTTTCGACATAGCCGGCGCCGTCTGCGGTGACGATGACGGTGCGGACCGGCCCGGCGGGCGTGCGATAGCTGGCGAGTTTCATGGACGGGCACTTTCGGGCTGGCGGCGGAACAGGCGCTTCACGCGCAGGGTGGCAGCGGTGATCGCGGCGACGAGGCCGGGCGGTGGCGGGGCCTTGCCGGCGAACATCGGGTGTGGGCTGCCCCACTGGACGGCGAGCAGCGCCGTCATCGGCTGCTTCTGCGGCGGATCATCGGCTGTCAGCAGGTCGCCGTCTGTCCAGTGTTCGAGCTCATGGCCCCAGGGGTCCTTCCAGTAATCGAAGATCTGGCTGCCCATGATGTGGCGGCCCACGCCCCAGGCCGGTGTGCGTTTCGCCGCCTTCAGATGCTGGTGGCCCAGCATCAGGTCGTCGAGGTTGGCGACTTCGAAGGCGGCGTGCAGGATATCCCGCTTCTGCGGCAGCTGCGCGAGGAACAGCGTGTGATGATCCGCCGGGCGGCTGCCGCGATCGCAGCGCATGAAGGCGCCCAGCGGCACATCGGGTGCGGCCTCCACCTCGTCGGAGGTGAGGAAGCCGAAGCGATCCTTGTACCAGCGTTCCGAGGTGCGGAAATCCGAGACGTTGAGGACGGCGTGGCCGATGCGGCGGACATGCGCGGGGGCCGGGGACAGGCGGACGAACTGGCGGTGGCGCAGCCGGGCCGCGACGCTGTTGCGCGGCGGATCGGGCGGGAGATCGGCAGGAGCGGCGTTTGCCTGCCCGGCGACGACCTCCACGCGGAAGCCATCCGGATCGGTGAGCGTGAGGATGCGGCCGCCGCCGGGTTCGTCGATCGGGCGGGTGGCGAGGCCTTCGCTGGCGGCGAGCCGTTCCAGATCATCCGTCGTTTCGGCGCGCAGGCCGAGTGCGCGGAAGCCGGGTTCGCCCTGTTCGGTGACATGCAGGAAAGGCCGGCCATCGCTGCCCCGGCCATAAAGGCGGCCGCCCGCTTCGAAGCAATCCAGACCGAATTCGGTGAGGAAGCGCCGCATCTCCGCGAGATCGGGCGCGGAATAGCGGACATGCGCGATGTCCTCGATGCGGATCACGGCCATTTCTCGTGCCTCCCCAGGCGGCCGGCGACTCGCCGGATACGTTGACTGTTTGGTCAACTACTCAATGTTGACCGAATGGTCAACTGTGCTAGGAACAGCGCCATGCCAGCCGCCCCAAATGCCAGCCCCAGGGCCCAGCGGACGCGCGCCGCGCTGCGGGCGGCCGGGATCGACCTGCTGGCGGACCGGCCGATCGACGCCATTCCGATCGACGAATTGGTGGCGGCGGCGGGCGTGGGGAAGGGCAGCTTCTTCAACCATTTCGCGGACAAGCCCGCGTTCGCGGAGGCCGTTTCCACGACGATCCGGCGCGATCTGGAAGCGCTGGTGTCGGCGGTGAACGGCGGCGCGGCGGACCCGCTGCGGCGGCTGGCGGGCGGGATGGTGGCGGCGGCCGCCTATGCCATGGCACGGCCGCGCCGGGCAGCCGCGCTGGTGCGCGCCACATCCGGCAGCGCGCTGGCGACGCACCCGGTGAACGCGGGCTTGCGGGCTGACCTGGCGGCGGCGCGGGCGGCTGGATCGATTAGCGCCCCGGACGAGCCGGAAGCGGTGCTGTTCTGGCTGGCCTGCTGCCAGGCGGTGATGGGGCAGATCCTGCTGGACCGGCCGAGGTCCGACGGGGCCGTGGCGCTGGTTCGCGGCCTGCTGCGGCTGGGGCTGAAGGGGCTGGGCGCGGCCCCGGCGCGGATCGACGCCATCTGCGAGCCCGGCTGGATCGGCGCCGTGATCGCGGCGGCGCTGACGGACTGATCAGCCGCGCGGGGCGAGCCGCCAGATCGTGGCGGCGGCGATTCCGATCCAGATGATGTTGAGGATGGTGCTGGGCCAGGCGCCGTGGAAGCCGGAATTGACGACGAACCCGGCCGCCCCCAGCAGGTTCATCCACTGGAAGGCGTGGGATCGCGGCTGAAGCCTGCCCATGCTGACGAGCGCATAGGCGGCGAGGATCAGGATTGCGCCGGCCCAGCCGACAACCTCGATCACGAGGGAGAGGGGATCATTGATCATAGCGGTTCTGGCGGATGCCATAATCGATGCGGATTCGCACCCATTCCCCGATCTGGGGCCGGCCGCCGATGCGCGGGGGATGCACCTTGAACTGCCAGGCGGCGGCCTGGACGGCGCGGGCGATACCCGAGCCTTCGGGGCTTTCGCCCAGGATGATGCAGGCTTCCACCCGGTTGCCGGTCGCGGTGCGGCAGGCGATGAGGCCCCAGCCCGGGCCCCTCGCGGTGGAGAGATAGCCCCTCAGTTCGTCGTCATAGGGCTCGCGCACCCAGGCGGCGGCATAGAGGGGTTCGCCGTTGGGGCCCGCGCCATCGACCCGGCGGCTGTCTGCCCAGCGGCTGGCCATGGGGGAGGAGGAGCGAAGATCCGGCGGGCCATAGGCGGGCTTGGGCGGGCCCATCGGCGCGGCCGGGCGCGGCGGCGCGGGCGCGGGCTGCGGCGGGGCCGGTTCCGGGGTGGGCTGGGGCGGCGGCGGCTGCAGCGGTGCGGGCTGCGGCTGGGCCGGAGGTTCGGGCCGGGGGCGGGGCTGTTCGGCGGCGGGCGGCGGGGGCGCCTGATCGGGTTCGGGCGACGGCTCTTCCGACGGGGTTTCGGAGGGGATGTTCACGGCGAGCATCGCCATGTCGACGAACTTCTTCTTCAGCGTCGGCGGGGCGAGGCTGAGGAGGAGGAGCGCGAGGCCCAGGTGGACGATGGCGACCGCGGTCAGCCCGGCCGCGCGGCGTCGGACGCCTTCGGACAGGCGCCAATCCGGGCGGGACAGGCTGGCGGCAAACGGCATCGGTGGGGTCCATTGCCCGCCGGGGCTGGCGGGCGCGTGAACGGGCCTTAGAAAAAAGACGGGCGCGGGGAAAGCCCCGCGTCAGCGCACCTCTGCCCATGGCGGGGCGGGTGGGGATTCGGACGTGGTCCGCCCCCACCCCCGCCCCCTCCCCTGAAGGGGAGGGGAGAAGGCTCTCAGGCGGCGAGCTTGCGCAGCACGTAGGGCAGGATGCCGCCGGCGTAGAAATATTCGATCTCGTTTTCGGTATCGATCCGGCAGAGCGTCTCGAACTCGCCGCTGCTGCCGTCGGGCCGGGTGTAGCTGACCTTCAGCGCCTGGCGCGGCTTCAGCGACTGCAGGCTGCCGAAGGTGAAGGTCTCATCGCCCTTCAGGCCCAGCGATTCCGCGCTTTCGCCGTTCACGAACTGCAGCGCCAGAACGCCCATGCCGATCAGGTTGGAGCGGTGGATGCGTTCGAAGCTTTCGGCGATCACGGCGCGGACGCCCAGCAGGTTGGTGCCCTTGGCGGCCCAGTCGCGGCTGGAACCGGTGCCATATTCCTTGCCGGCGAGGATGATGAGCGGGGTGCCCGCTTCCTTGTACTTCATCGCGGCGTCGTAGATCGCTTCAACCTCGCCCGTGGGAAGGTGGGTGGTGACGCCGCCCTCGGTGCCGGGGGCCAGACGGTTGCGGATGCGGATGTTGGCGAAGGTGCCGCGCATCATCACTTCATGGTTGCCGCGGCGCGCACCGTAGCTGTTGAATTCGGCCTTGGGCACCTGCCGTTCCATCAGGTAGCGGCCGCCGGGGCTGTCGGCCTTGATGGAGCCGGCCGGGCTGATGTGATCGGTGGTGATGGAATCGCCCAGCAGCGCCAGCGCCCGGGCGTTCACGATGTCGGCCACGGGGGCGGGCGTCATCGTCATGCCTTCGAAATAGGGCGGGTTCTGGACGTAGGTGGAGGCGGGGTTCCACTGATAGGTCTGCCCGCCCGTCACGCGGATGGCCTGCCAGTGGCGGTCGCCCTTGAACACGTCGGCGTAGCGGCTGCGGAACATTTCCGGCGTGACCGCCTGCTGCACCAGCGCTGCGACTTCACCGTTGGTGGGCCAGATGTCCTTCAGGAACACGTCCGTGCCGTCGGCCTTCTGGCCGAGCGGGGTTTCGGTGATGTCCGAGCGGATGGTGCCCGCCAGCGCATAGGCGACGACGAGCGGCGGGGAGGCGAGATAGTTCGCCTTCACGTCGGGGCTCACGCGGCCTTCGAAGTTGCGGTTGCCCGACAGCACGGAGACGGCGACGAGGTCGTTGCCGTTGATGGCTTCCGAGATCGGCTCCGGCAGCGGGCCCGAGTTGCCGATGCAGGTGGTGCAGCCATAGCCGACGAGGTTGAAGCCCAGCGCATCCATGTCCGCCGTGAGGCCGGCCCGGTCGAAATAGTCGGTGACGACCTGCGAGCCCGGCGCGAAGCTGGACTTCACCCAGGGCTTGCGCTGGAGACCGAAGGCGCGCGCCTTGCGGGCGACGAGGCCGGCGGCGACGAGAACCGAGGGGTTCGAGGTGTTGGTGCAGCTGGTGATGGCGGCGATCACGACGTCGCCATGGCCCAGATCATGGGCGGCGCCCGAGACGGCGACGCGCTGGTCCGGGTTTGCGGACTTGCCGTAGCCGCCCAGCAGTTCGGCTTCGAAGGCTTCGTCGGCCAGGTTCAGCAGCACCCGGTCCTGCGGGCGGCGGGGGCCGGCGAGCGAGGGGAGGACGGCGCCGAGATCGAGTTCCAGCGTGTCGGTGAAGACGGGGTCCGGGGTGCCGGCGTCGCGCCACATGCCCTGGGCCTTCGAATAGGCCTCTACCAGGGCGATGCGATGTTCATCGCGGCCGGTGAGGCGGAGGTAATCCAGCGTCTGCGTATCGACGGGGAAGAAGCCGCAGGTTGCGCCATATTCCGGGGCCATGTTGGCGATGGTGGCGCGATCGGCGAGCGACAGATTGTCGAGCCCGGGGCCGTAGAATTCGACGAAGCGGCCGACGACGCCCTTCTTGCGCAGCATCTGGGTGACGGTGAGCACGAGATCGGTCGCGGTCATGCCTTCGGCCAGCGTACCCGTCAGCTTGAAGCCGACGACTTCGGGCACCAGCATGGAAACGGGCTGGCCGAGCATGGCGGCCTCTGCCTCGATCCCGCCCACGCCCCAGCCCAGCACGCCAAGGCCGTTCACCATGGTGGTGTGGCTGTCGGTGCCGACGAGCGTGTCCGGATAGGCGATCTGCCGGCCGTCTGCGCCTTCGGAGACCCAGACCGTCTGCGCCAGATATTCGAGGTTCACCTGGTGGCAGATGCCGGTGCCGGGGGGCACGACGCGGAAGTTGCGCAGCGCCGAGGAGCCCCAGCGCAGGAATTCATAGCGTTCGATGTTGCGGGCATATTCCAGCTCCACATTCTGTTCGAAGGCCTTTGGCGTGCCGAATTCATCCACCATCACCGAGTGATCGATGACGAGATCGACCGGGACGAGCGGGTTGATCTTCTGCGGGTCGCCGCCGAGCTTCGTCATCGCATCGCGCATGGCGGCGAGATCGACGACGCAGGGGACGCCGGTGAAATCCTGCATCAGCACGCGCGCTGGGCGATACTGGATCTCGTGATCGGAGGAGGGGTTCTTCAGCCAGGCGGCGATGGCCTCCACATCGGCCACCTTCACGGTGAAATCATCTTCGAAGCGGAGCAGGTTTTCCAGCAGCACCTTCATCGAGAAGGGCAGGCGCGACACGTCGCCGATGCGGGCCGAGGCGGCCTCGATGCTGAAATAATCATAGGACTTCCCGTCGACCGTGAGGGTGCGGCGGGTGGCGAGCCTGTCGTGGCCGGTGGCGGTCATGTCTGGTCCCTTTGGTTCGAACGGTCCGTCGGATGCGGGAGCCTCCTAGAACGGGGGGAGCGAAGCGGCAAGCGCGCCTTAAGTGGGAATTGCCGCGAGCCGTTAGGGCGGATGGACGCAAGGGAGGAAAGGGCCGGGATGAAAGAGACGGGCGGGCTGGAAGCGGTGCGGGCGGCGGACAGCCCCCGCGACCTGGGCGGCATGGGGCATCCGGCGCTGCTGCACTATGACGCCGTGCGCCGGCTGTTCGTGGAATCGGGCCTGCCGCCGGAGCCGGAGACCTATGAGCTGTTCTGGCTGCATGTGACGGGCGCGGACCCGGCGCTGTCCCGCGCGCTGGAGGCGCAGCTGACGGCCGGCGGGCTGGATGCCGAGGGTGTGAAGGAGCTGCGCCGCCGGCATCTGGGCGACATCGCGGCGGCCGAGGTGCTGGCGCTGCTGGAGGCGACGCAGGCGAGCGCCACGCATCTGGCCGGGCGGCTGGAGCGCGGCCATGAGGAACTGAAGGCCTATGACGCCGAGATCGCGGCGGGCGACGAGGCGCTGGCGGTGGCGCGCGGCGTGACCGAGCTGGCGCAGATGGTGGAGCGGTTACGGCGGGCCAATGCGGTGATGATGGCGGCGAACCGGCGGCTGGAAGGGGACATCGGGGCGGCCCGGCTGGAAACCGGGCGGCTGCTGGAGCGGCTGGACACGGCCGAGCGGGCGGCGCGGACCGACCCGCTGACCGGGCTGCCCAACCGGCGCGGCATCCTGGACGCCCTGAAGAAGGCGACGCGCGAGGCGCTGGACGGCGGGCAGCCGCTGGCGGTGGGGCTGGCCGACATCGACCATTTCAAGCGCATGAACGACAGATGGGGCCACAATATCGGCGACGAGGTGCTGCGCTGCGTGGCGACCCATTTGCAGGCCCATGCCAAGCGGACCGCTGGCGATGGCGCGCTGGCGGGGCGGCACGGCGGCGAGGAATTCCTGGTGATGCTGCCGGGGCTGGGGCTGGCGGAAGCCGCCGCCGCGCTGGATTCGGCGCGCGCGATCCTGGCGCGACAGGTGCTGCGCAAGGCGGACGACGGGCAGGTGCTGGGCCGGGTGAGCTTTTCCGCGGGCGTCGCGCTGCTGCGCGCGGGCGACAGCGTGGAGGGGCTGGTGGATCGGGCCGATGCGGCCCTTTACGGCGCGAAGCGCGCCGGGCGGGACCGGGTGCAGCCGGAAAATCCGCCTAAGGGGCCGTCCGGTCGAGGTCTGCCCGGATCCGGGCATGGGCTTCGGCGGTGATCGGCCAGCGCCAGACGAGAAGGGCGGCAAGGATGCCGAGCAGCAGCGGCGGCACCACGAACAGGAAGGTGAGACCGGCGAGCGCGGAGGCGTCGTTGGCCGCGCCGGGGGCCGGATCGAAGCCCACCAGCCCGAGGATCGGATAGGTGAGGCCGACGGGGATCGCATAGCCGAGCTTCTGCGTGGCGGTGAGGATGGCGAAGTTGAGGCCGGTGGTTTCGGCGGCCGGGGCGCCGGCCCGGCGCGCGTCCAGCGCCTGCGCATCGGTGAGATCGGCCAGCATTGCGCGGAGCAGGAAGGCAGGCGCGGAAATGGGTGCGCCCGCAAGGGCGAAGGCGATGGCGGTGACGGTGACGGCCCCGTCCGGGATGGCCCAGATGCCAACCTGGGCGCCGCCCATCCACAGCCCTGCGAGCGCCGCCATTCGATGCTTGCCGTGGCGGGCCGCGCCCTTCACCCACAGCGGCGCGGCGAACAGCCCGGCCAGGAAATAGCCGAGCAGCAGCGCGGAGGCGGTTGCGGCGGGAATGTCGCGCACGGTGGTGAAGAAGAACAGGAACAACGCGCCGGTGATGCCCGGCACCACGGACAGCAGCAGATCGGCCCCCAGCAGCAGCTGCATCCGCCGATCCGCCAGCACGCGCCGCACATCGGCGAGGCGGATGCCATGGCCTTCGCCCGCGCCTTCGCCTTCGGGCACGATCAGGGCGGCGGCCAGCACCGTGAGCGGGATCAGCGCCAGCACGAACCAGCCCATCGCGTGGACGCCGGGCGTGGACCCATGGCCGGGATCAGCGCGGGCCATCAGCGGCGGGATCAGCAGCACCAGCAGCGTGGCGACGGCGTTGGCCGCCGTCCAGGTGCCGAAGATGCGCGCGCGTTCGGCATAGTCGGGCGAAAGGCGGGCGCCCCAGGCTGTCTGCGCCAGATAGATCATCGACCAGCCGACATAGAGCAGCAGCAGGCTGAAGAAGGCGTAGACGGCCGACACGCCGGGCTGCGCCATGAACACCAGCCACACGCCGGCCGCCAGCACCCCGCCGCCCGCCAGCATCCAGGGGCGGAACTGGCCGAGGCGCGTGCGGGTGCCATCCATCAGCGCGCCCAGCAGCGGATCGATCGGGATGTCGATGATGCGCACCAGCGCGAACAGCAGGCCGACGGTTGCCAGCGGAAGGCCCAGCGTGCCAGCATAGTGCGGCGGCAGATAGACGACGAGCGGCAGACCCAGCGCCGCAACCGGCAGGCACGGCCCGCACCAGGCGAGCAGGTGCTTCAGCTTCACACGCAAATCCACACTCCCCAAAACCCTCGGCAGGCTTCTTGCCGGATATGGGGGGCGGGGTCTAGGGGGCGGCGATGGCGAGTGATGCCGAACCGGCCCCTGCGGCGGCTGCCAGCCTTGCGCGCGGCGGGCGGACGAATTTCGCGGGCTTCCTGCTGCGGCTGGCGGCGCGCTTTCCATTCCTTGTGCTGGCGGCGCGGCTCTATGGGCCGGGGGAGCTGGGCGAGTTCGCCTATGCGGTGATGGTGGTGGAGTTCGTGGCCGCGCTGGCGACGATGGGGCTGAAGCGCGGGCTTTCGGCGGAGATGGCGCGGGGCGGGCGGCCCGAAACCCATGCGCTGGCCGACGGCTGGGTGCTGGGGCTGGGGCTGGCGCTGCTGGGAACCGCGGTGCTGTGGCTGGCGCCCGCGCTGATGTTTCCGGGCGGATCAGGCGCAGGGATGCGCGGCTTTGCGCTGATCGTGCCGGCCATCGTGCTGTCCGACGTGTCGCTGGCGGGGCTGGCCTTTCGCCACCGGATCGAGGTGGCGGTGCGGGCGCGATCCGTGATCGAGCCCTGGGTGCTGACGATTGCGGCGACGGCGCTGGCCTTCACGGCGGCGAAGCATTGGGGCCTGCTGCTTGCCTATGCGCTGAGCCTGGTGGCGGCGGCGACCGCCTCTGTGTGGCCGGCGGCGCGGCAGTTCGGCCTGCCGCGCGGCTGGCGGCCCTCTGCCCGGCGCATGGGGGCGATGGCGTGGCGCAACCTGCCGCTGGCGGGCGCGGACCTTGTGGACTGGGGCACGCGGCGTCTGGACCTGTTCATCCTGGGCCGCTTTGCCGGGCCGCAGGAGGTGGGGCTTTATTATGTGGCGCAGCAGGTGGCGTCGCTTGCCGGGAAGATCCGGGTGAGCTTTGACCCGATCCTGGCGCCGATGCTTTCGAAGGCGGTGAAGGAGGGGCGGCCGAAGGAGGCGGCGGCGCATCTGAACCAGGTGGGCTTCTGGGTGCTGAGCTTCCAGCTGCCGGTGGTGCTGGCGCTGGGGCTGCCGGGCGAAGGGGTGCTGGGGCTGTTCGGCCCGGCGTTCGCCGCCGGCGCGCTGGTGCTGGCGCTGCTGCTGACGGCGGAACTGGCGGCGGCGGGCAGCAGCCTGGCCGAGATGGGGCTGATCTATGCCCGGCCCAAGGCGAACCTGGCGATCGCGGCCGCCAGCCTGGCGGTGCAGGCGGTGCTGAGCCTGCTGCTGGTGCCGCGCTTCGGCGGGGCGGGGGCGGCCGGCGCGCTGCTGCTGGCGCTGGCGCTGGGGGCACTCGCGCGGCAGCTGGTGCTGGGCCGGGCGCTGGGCGCAGCCGTGGGCCTGTGGAGGTGGAGCCTGCTGGGCGCGGGGGCGGCGGCCTTTGCCTTTGGCGCGGCGGCGCGCGGCCTGCCGGAATTGTGGGAGATGATGGTGGTGATCCCCGGCGTGCTGCTGCTGTTCGCGGGGCTGATCTGGCGCTTCGGCTATGGCGCGGCGGATCGGGCGCTTTTCCGCCGGGGGCACTGAACGCCCCCTTTTCAGCCGCGCGGTTGCAGCCTAGTCTTTCCCCTGCCGCTTTCGGGCGGCGGCTCGAGCCGGGGGCAACCGGCCGGGGACCCGATCAAAGGGGCTGATATGGATGTACGCGTTGCAGGGCGGCCGGCTGGCGACCGCGTCCGCTTCGAGGGGCAATCGGGGCTGTTTTTCGGCGCGCAGCTTGGGCGCCTGATCCTGACGATCCTGACATTGGGGATCCACCGCTTCTGGTGGAAGACGGCGATCCGCCGGCGCCTGTGGGCGGATACGACGGTTGACGGTGATCCGCTGGAATATCGCGGGCGCGGGATCGAGATGTTCGTGGGCGCGCTGCTGGTGTTCGCGGTGCTGCTGGTGCCGCTGTCGGTGGTTTCGATCGTGCAGGCCGTGCTGCAGGGGATGGGCCTGGCCTGGGCGGCCGGGCTGTTGCAGCTGGTGCTGGTGATGGGCCTGTTCTGGCTGTTCGGCTTCGCCGTTTATCGGGCGCGCCGCTACATGCTGAGCCGGACGAGCTGGCGCGGCATCCGCGCGGGGATGACGGGCAATGGGGTTTCCTATGCCTGGCTGAGCTTTCGCATGACGCTGCTGAACATGGTGACGCTGGGCTTTGCGACGCCCTATGCCGACGCGCGGCGCTGGAATGCGCTGTGGGGCGACGCCATGTTCGGGACGGAGCGGGTGCGGGCGGACGTGGACTGGCGGACGCTGACGAAGAGCTTCTGGCCGGCCTATGCCGGCTCCATCATCGCGTTCGGCCTGGCGTTCGCCATGGGATTCGAAGGGGTGGAGGCGGCCGGCAAGGCGCTGGCGGGGGATGCCGGGGCGACGATGGACCCGTCCGTCGGGTTCGCGACGCTGAAATTCTATGGCTATCTGGCGATCGCCTTCCTGGCCTCCACCTTCCTGATGCTGGGCTATCGCGCGCATTTCCACCAGGAGGCGCTGGGCGCGACCGCCGTGGGCGGCCTGCGCTTCGGCTTTTCAGCGACGACGATGGACTGGCTGAAATTCTATGCCGGGAATGTCGCCTGGGTGGTGCTGACGCTGGGCGTGGGACTGTTGCTGCTGCGGTTCCGCTTGTGGCGCTTCTGGATGGAGCATCTGGAGCTGTATGGCGAGCTGGACACCGAGGAGATCCGCCAATCCGTGCTGAAGGCGCCGGTGCAGGGAGACGGGCTTGCCGACGCCTTCGACATCGGCGGGATCTGACGCGCGGCCGGCGCAGCTGTTCGACGGGGAGACGGCCGCCCGGCGGCTGGTGCGGGTGACGCCCTGGGCGGGCGGCCTGCAGCTGGCGGGCGAGGCGGAGCTGTTGCTGGCGCGGGCGGAGCTGCGGCTGGTTTCCGAAGGCGGGCAGCGCACGGTGCTGGGCCGCTTCGACAACCCGGACTGGCGGCTGGTGGCCGAGCCCCCGCTGCCGCGCGACTGGCTGAAGGGGGTGGCGCACGCGGACGCCGTGCGCCCGCGCGACCTGCGGCTGCTGGCCTTGGGGGTGGGCGGGGCCGCGGCCGTGGTTGCGATGATGTGGCTGTGGGGCGGCGTGGTGCTGGCGGCGGCCGCGCCGCTGGTGCCCGACAGCGTGACCGGACCGCTGGGCAAGGGCATGGTGGCGCAGCTGGTGGGCGAGCGGGCCTGCGAAAGCCCGGCTGCCGACGCGGCGCTGGGCCGGCTGACGGCGCGGATCGGCGCGCCCCGGCCCATCCGGGTGACGGTGGCGGACTGGCCGTTCGCAAACGCCTTTGCCGGGCCGGGCGGCGAGATCGTGCTGACGCGCGGGCTGATCGAGAAGGCATCCGGCCCTGACGAGGTGGCCGGCGTGCTGGCGCATGAGATCGGCCATGTGGCGCATCACCACCCGACGCAGGCGCTGCTGCGATATTATGGCGTTTCGCTGTTGGCGGGATCCGTGGGTGGGCGGAGTGCGGAGCTGGCGGACGTGGGGCTGGCGCTTGCCTCCACGCGGGAGGCGGAGCGGGAGGCGGATGCCCATGCGCTGAGGGCGCTGGCGGCGGCGGATGTTTCCACGGCGGGGCTGGCCGCCTTCTTCGAGCGGCAGCTGGAGGGGCGTGGGGCGGCGGCCGAGCCGGAGGATGGGGTGCAGAAGATGCTGGCCGAAGTGGGAAGCTGGGCCCGCACCCATCCTGCGGATGCCGAGCGGCTGGCGGCGATCCGCGCGGCGGGTGCGAAATCGGGCGCGCGCCCGGCGATGAGCGGCGCGGACTGGGCGGCGCTGAAGGCGGCCTGCGCTA
>NZ_JAYRCW010000072.1:0-13167 GCF_041909755.1 Sandaracinobacter sp. | reverse complement strand
CCTTCCTGCGCGGGCTGATCCGCCGCGAGCCCGAGCTGCTGGCGCAGATGGACGAAGCGGGATTCGACGCCGCGATGGAGGCGGCGATCGGCCGGCTTGATCCCGCCCGGCCCGCGCCTTCGCTGCGGCAGGCGCGGGGGGGCGTGGCGCTGACGGCGGCGCTGGCGGATCTGGCGGGCGACTGTCCGCTGGAGAAGGTGACGGCGGCGCTGACCCGCTTTGCCGACACCGCGCTGGATTTCGCCATCACCAGCGCCTTTGCCGAGCGCGAGCAGGCGCCCGCCGGCCTGACGGCACTGGCGCTGGGCAAGATGGGCAGCTTCGAGCTGAACTATTCCTCTGACATCGACCTGATCTTCCTGCACGAATCCGAAACCCTGCCGCGTCGGGCAGGGGAAGATCCGACCGAGGCGGCCGTCCGCATCGTGCGGCGGGTTTCCAACCTGCTGAGCGAGCGGACCGGCGACGGCTATGCCCTGCGGGTTGACCTGCGGCTGCGGCCGGACCCGGATTCCACCCCATCCTCCCTGCCGCTGGGCGCGGCCGAACATTATTACCAGTCGCAGGCGCTGGCGTGGGAGCGATCCGCCTTCATCCGCGCGCGGGCGGCCGCCGGCGACATCGCCATGGGGCAGGCCTTCCTGAAGGCGATCGACCCCTTCATCTGGCGGCGCAGCCTGGATTATTCGGCGCTGGCGGAAATCCGCGAGGTATCCCACCAGATCCGCGACCATTTCGGCGAGGTGGAAAAGCTGGGGCCGGGCTTTGACCTGAAGCGCGGGCGGGGCGGCATCCGCGAGTGCGAATTCTATGCCCAGGTGCACCAGATGATCTTCGGCGGCCGCGATCCTTCGCTGCGCGCCGGGGCGACTGTGGAGGCCCTTCGGGCGCTGGCCGCAGCCGGGCGCATCGGGGCGGAGGAGGCCGAACTGCTGGCCGAGGCCTATCGCCATTACCGCACCATCGAACACCGCATCCAGATGGTGGGCGACCAGCAGACGCACAGCGTGCCGAAGCAGGCGGCGGAGCGGGCGCAGGTGGCGGGCCTGTGCGGCGAGGCGAACTGGCGCGCGGTGGAGGCCGCGCTCGCCCCCCGGCTGAAGGCGGTGGCGAAGCTGTATGACCGGCTTCTGGAAACCGGCGAGGGGCAGCGCGGTCCGCGCCTGCCGCAGCCGGCGGCCGATGTGGAGGCCTGGGGCACGAAGGCGAAGCTGAAGGACGCCCGGCTGCTGGCGACGCTGGTGGAGGGCTGGCGGTCCGGCCGGCCCCGGTCGCTGCGCGCACCCGAAGCGCAGCGCGCCTTCGAAACGGTGATCCCGGCGCTGGTGCAGCAGGTGGGCGGCGGGCGGACGGGGCGGGAAGCCCTGCTGCGGCTGGACCAGTTGATCACCGCCCTGCCCTCTGGCGTGCAGTTCTGGCGGCTGCTGGCGGCGCACCCGGCGCTGGCGAAGGTGGTGGGCCGGCTGCTGACGACGACCCCGCTGCTGGCGGATGCGCTGGCAAAGCGGCCGAGCCTGCTGGACGTGCTGCTGGAGCCGGCGAGCCCCCTGCCCGATGCCGGTGCGGCGCGGGCGGAGCTGGCGTCGCTGTGCCGGGGGCTGGACGGCGAGCAACTGCTGGACCGGGTGCGGATCTGGACGGCGGAGCGCCGCTTCGCGCTGGGCGTGCAGCTGATCGACGGGACGGTGACGCCGGGCGTCGCCTCCCGCGAGATGGCGCACATGGCGGATGCAGCCGTGGGGTTGCTGGCCGATCATGTGACGGCGGAGTTCGCTGCGCGGCACGGAACGGTGCCCGGCGCGCGGCTGCTGCCGCTGGCGCTGGGGCGTTTCGGCGGCGGCCAGCTGACGGCCCAGTCTGACCTTGATCTGGTGCTGCTGTTCAGCGGCAGCCACGAGGCGCGCTCCACCGGCGAACCGCCGTTGTCGGCCAGCGCCTGGTTCAACCGGCTGGGGCCGCGCCTGATCGCGGCGCTGACGGTGCCGACGGCCGCCGGGCCGCTTTACGAGGTGGACACCCGCCTGAGGCCATCCGGCGGAGACGGGCTTCTGGTGGTGAGCCTGGACAGCTTCGTTCGCTATCAGCGCGAGGATGCCGGCGTGTGGGAGCAGATGGCGCTGACGCGCGCGCGGCCGGTGGGCTGCGCCCCCGAGGACGCCGCCGCCGCCGGGGCCGCGATTGATGCGCTGGTGACGGCCCCGCGCGACGCCGCCTTCGTGAAGCGCGAGGCGCAGGAGATGCGCCGCCACATGGCGCGGCACAAGCCGCCCGCTGGCCCGTTCGACGTGAAGCTGATGAAGGGCGGGCTGGTGGACATCGAGTTCATCGTGGCCGTGCGCGCGCTGCTGGCGGGGCGGCCGGTGCCGACGGGGCTGGAGGAGGCGGCCGCGCTGCTGGCGCCCGACCTTGCCGGACCGGCGCGGCTGATGAACGATATGCTGGTGATGCTGCGGCTGGTGCAGCCGCATGATGCGACGGCGGCGCCGGATTCGAATGCCGGCGCCCTGATCGCGCGCGCCTGCGGAAAGCCGAGCCTCGCCGCGCTGAAATCCGACCTTTCGGCCGCGCGCGCCGTAGTGGCCCGCGCCTGGGCCGAAACCTTTCAGGGAGACAAGCCATGAGCCTGGACGTGGGAAGCGCAGCGCCGGACTTCACGATGGAGACACCGGACGGGCAAGTCAGCCTGTCGGACTTCGCCGGGCGGAAACTGGTGCTCTATTTCTATCCCAAGGACGACACCTCCGGCTGCACGACGGAAGCGATCCAGTTTTCCGGCCTGCTCGACCGGTTCCGGGCTGCCGGGGCGGCGGTGATCGGCGTTTCGAAGGATTCGATCGCGAAGCACCGCAAGTTCGCCGACAAGCATGGACTGACGGTGACGCTGGCATCTGACCCGGAGGGCGCGGTGATCGAGGCCTATGGCGCCTGGGTGGAAAAGACCCTCTACGGCCGGAAATATATGGGGATCGACCGATCCACCTTCCTGATCGGGCCGGACGGGCGCATCGCCGCCATCTGGCGCAAGGTGAAGGTGGCGGGCCATGCCGACGCCGTGCTGAAGGCGGCCGAAGCCCTTTGAGCATGGCGGCCGCCGAAACCCTGCGCGACGCCTGTGTGGAGGTGCTGCTGACCGCCGGGGCGGACGCCAAGGCGGAAGCCGCGATGCGGCTGAACCTGCGCTGGAAGGCGGGCGTGATATCGCTGAGCGAGGCGGGCGCGGCCGTGCCCGACCGCCCGGCGCGCCCAGCCCGGCCCGCGCTGCTGCCGCCCGCCGCCATGCCGAAGCGCAAGCGCGCCGGATCACCCCGCGCGCGCTTTGCCCTGCTGCATGCGCTGGCCCATATCGAGCTGAACGCGATCGACCTTGCCGTCGATCTCGTCGCGCGGTGGGGCGCGGGCATGCCGCCCGCCTTCACCGGCGACTGGCTGCAGATCGCGGATGAGGAGGCCCGGCATTTCATGCTGTTGCAGGGCCTGCTGCGTGGCGCCGGGGGCTGTTATGGCGACCTGCCCGCCCATGACGGGCTGTGGGAAGCTGCGCTGGTGACGGCGCATGACCTGGAAGCCCGGCTGGCGGTGGTGCCCCAGGTTCTGGAAGCGCGCGGCCTGGATGTGACGCCTGTGATGATCGAGCGCTTCGAGGCGTTGGGCGATGCGGCCGCAGCAGCCGTTCTGGCGCAGATCCTGGCGGACGAAATCGGCCATGTGGAAGCCGGGAATCGCTGGTTCCGCAAACTATGTGCCGAATCAGTGTCAGAACCTTCGGCCCGGTTCCGGGCGCTGGTGGAACAGCATTTCCGGGGCGCCGTTAAGCCGCCGTTCAACGACTCGGCGCGTCGGCAAGCCGGTCTGACGACGGATTGGTATGCAGCGCTTGGCCTGCCCGACAGCGCCACTAAACGGTAACCATCCGTTGGCGTTCCTGCATCCGGGCGACCGGGCCGGGCACTGAAACGGGGCCGAAAAGTCATACTGAACTGAAGCCATAACGAACGAATGCCGCAAAGGTTTCGTGGGTCTGGCGCGAAGGGTCAAAAAAGGAAGCAGATGCCGATCGTTGTGAAACGTGCCGCAGAGCGCGCCGCAGCATCGTTGCGTTCGCTTTTCCCTGAGCGGCGAATCCTGATCGAATCCGGAGATGGGCACCGTTCGATCAGAATCGGGACGCACGCACAGCTCATGGGACTTGGCACTGCCGCAATGATCGCCGGGTGGATGACCGTTTCCACCGTGAACGGCGTCGCCGCCGACAAAGCCGCCGACACGCAGGCCCAGGCCGATCTGGCCCGCATGGCCGCGCAGGTTCAGGCGCTGAAGGCCGACACCGCAGCCCTGAAGGGCACTGTCGCCACGACCGCCGAGCGCATCGAGGCGCGCCAGCAGTTTCTGGATGCGCTGCTGACGGGCAAGGCCCGCGGCGCGGCGCTCGCCGACCTGCTGCCGCGCACCACCCGCAAGGTTTCCGCCGAAGTGGCTGCGGCCGCCGGCGTTCTCGCCCCGTTTGCAGCGCTGGAGCAGAAGCAGCTCGCGCTGGTGGACAAGGCATCCGCCACCGCCGAAACCCGCCTGCGCGACGCCGAGGCGCTGATCGGCCGCCTGGGCCTCAATCCGGGCCGCTTCATCGCCCAGTCCGCCGGACGCTTCACCCAGACGGGGCTTGGCGGCCCCTACATGCCGGCCGGCAATGTGGCGGGTGGTACCGACCCGCGCTTTGCCGAGCTGTTCGTGAACTGGCAGCGCGTGGAGCAGCTGGAAGAAGCGATGGCGTCGCTGCCCTCCTTCGTGCCGGCCAAGAGCTACACCCTCACGTCCAGCTACGGCGTGCGCTATGACCCGTTCAACGGCCGGGCCGCGCAACATGCGGGGCTGGACATGGCCGGTTCGCATGGCGAACCGATCTTTGCCGCGGCCGCGGGCCGCGTCGTCCGCGCCGGGCGCTTCGGCGCCTATGGCAATGCGATCGATATCGATCATGGCCGGGGCATCGTGACCCGCTATGGCCATCTTTCCAGCATCTCCGTGACGGAGGGCCAGCGGGTGGGCATCGGCGAGCGCATCGGCGGCATGGGCTCCACGGGCCGTTCCACCGGCACCCACCTGCATTATGAAGTGCGGATCGACGGCCAGCCGGTGAACCCGCGCCCCTTCATCGAATCCTCGCGCTATCTGCTGGCCTACAGCCAGGAAAAGGCCGGGCCGGAGATGGGCTCGGCCCAGTAACCGACAAGCTTGAATCGACGGCCTGCGTCGCCGCGCCCTTGCGAGGGGGCGGAAGCAGGCCTAACTCTGCCACTTATGGCTGGCATTTCCCTCACCCCTTCTGCTGCCGCCCGCGTGGCCGCGATTGCCGCCCGGCAGGGCCGTGCATCCGCCCGGCTGCGCCTGTCTGTCGATGGCGGAGGGTGCGCTGGCTTCCAGTACCGGTTCGAGCTGGCCGATGCGCCTGCGGACGACGATGTGGAAGTGACGACGGATGGCGTCGGCCTGCTGGTGGACAGCATGAGCCTGCCGCTGGTCGAAGGATCGGTGGTGGATTTCGTGGAGAATCTGGGCGGCGCGGCCTTCCAGGTCCGCAACCCCAACGCCGCGTCCAATTGCGGCTGCGGCACGTCCTTCTCCGTCTGACGACCGGGTGAAGTTCGCCACTTTCAACGTGAACGGGATCGGCGCCCGTCTGCCGCGCCTGCTGGAGTGGCTGGAGGCTGCGAAGCCCGATGTCGTGGGCCTGCAGGAAATCAAGACGGAAACGGATCGCTTCCCCCGCGACGCCATCGAGGCGGCGGGATATCAATGCCTGATACATGGCCAGAAGGGCTTCAACGGCGTCGCCATCCTGTCGCGCCAGCCGGCGGAAGAGGTTCAGCGCACCCTGCCCGGCGACCAGGAGGATGTGCAGTCCCGCTGGATCGAGGCGCGGATCGGGGATGTGCATTTCGCCTGTCTCTATCTGCCGAACGGCAATCCGGTTCCGGGGCCGAAGTTCGACTACAAGCTGGGCTGGATGGACAGGCTGAACGCGCGGGCGGCCGAATTGCTGGCGTTGCAGACGCCCGTGATCCTGGCCGGCGACTGGAATGTCTGCCCGACAGACCTTGACCTCGCCCGGCCCGACATGATGGCCGGAGACGCGCTGGTGCAGCCGGAAAGCCGCGCCCGCTTCCGCGCGCTGGAGACGGCTGGCTGGACGGACGCCATCCGCAGCCACCGCCCGCATGCGCCTTGCTACAGCTATTGGGACTATCAGGCCGGCGCCTGGGCGAAGAACTGGGGCCTTAGGATCGACCATCTGATGCTGTCGCCCGCAGCGGCGGACCGCATGACGGATTGCGGCATCGACCGCGAGGTACGCGGCGCCGAACGCGCGAGCGACCATGTGCCTGTTTGGGTGGAACTCGCCTGAAGCCCCGGCGGGCCTGACAACGCAGGCGCGCCCAATCACCCACAGATATCCTTCTGCGGGGGGCTGGCGCTTTGATCGGATCTGGTGGAAAAATTCGGTGACGGTGGCGTCCGCAGGGTCGGAAATCGGACGCCACCGTCACCTCCGTCATGCCCGGGGGAGGGCCCGGACGTGCCGTGACTGGTTGGCCTGGAGAGGCGCTGGCTTGTTCGCGCCGCTACCTCACCGCCATGACCTGCTTATGGGCCATGGGCGCGGCAACGGACAATCTAGGATGATTGATATACGAACAGTTGATATGCCTCTATCCTTTCAATTCAATAACTTACCTCCTATATCAAGCCGCATTCCTGGAAGCTGATGTAGCCTTTCCGGCCGATCACAAGATGATCGAACAGCGCTGCATCAATGGCTTCCAGCGCTTTTCTGATGCGCTTCGTCATCTGGATGTCTTCCGGCGAAGGCGTCGGATCGCCGGAGGGATGGTTGTGCACCAGCACAACCGACGAAGCCGAAAGCTCCAGGCAGCGCCGGGCGATTTCGCGCGGATAGACATGGGCGAAATGCACCGTGCCGGAGCCCATCACCTCGATCCGGATCAGCCGTCGGCCGGCATCCAGGAAGGCCACCCGCACCTGTTCCACCGCAAGATGCGCCATCTCGGAGAACATCGCCTCCGCCAGTGCAGCCCCGCCATCCACCGGCAGGCGATCCTGCGCGCCGCGTTCGAGAACGACGCTGATCGTTTCCCGGATCAGCTTCAGGATCGCGATACCGTTCGTATCAGCCCCCAGCTGGCGCAGCCGCTCCTCGCTGGTGGTCAGCACGGAGCCGAGCGAGCCCTGTTCCTCGATCAGGCGGTCCGCCAGCTTGGGCATGGACTGGCCTGCCGCCAGCAGCCGCATCAGCAGCCACCTGTCGCGCGGCTCATGCTGGCTTGCGGCCCTGAGGCCCGCACCCATCGACGGCGCGACACGGAGTGCATTAGCCGAGGCCATGACGTGCCCTCGCTTCCAGCCAGGTTCCCGCGATCAGCGCCCCCAGCACGGGGAAGGTCCAGATCGCGAGCGCTTCGGCATAGGTTGCCGGCAACATCACGGGCGACTTGGCGGCTGCGAAATGCACGGCAACCGCGCACAGCTGGAACCCCGCCGCCCAGATGGGCCAGAAGGACCGGGAGATCATCGCGATGCCAAGCAGGGCCATGAACAGCCCGATATCGACCGCGACGATCCCCATTTCCGGTTCGGCATAGCTGTGGGCCTGGAGAATGGGCGACACCAGCGCCGCCGCGACAAGCGCCAGCGCGGCCAGCCGTTCGTCGCGTCCACCCAGCCACCACGCCATCACGAGGGCGGCAAGCATCACGATCAGGAAGATTGCGAATAGCATGCTCATGCTGCGTCAACTCCGTTGAGATCGAATCCCCGGATCATGTCCGCTGCCTGCCGCCCTGCGCCCGTGGATCAGGCGACCGCCTGAACGGGGCGCAGCTGAGCCTGGTTCGGATAGGCCGGCTTGTTCGGATCGACACCGAAGCCGAACGGGCCGATGTGGAACTGGTCGCGCACTTCGGCGAGCGCTTCATGGGCGCGAACCATCGCCTCGCGGGCCTGGTTCAGCAGCGTCATCGCCTTGATCGCCTCGGACAGGGCATCCTGGCCGACGCAGGCGGCGAACTTCGCTTCCTGGCGGGCTGCCGGCATCATCGCGACGAAATTTGCGACCTGGGTGAGCGCGCCATCGATCGAATCTTCCGAAGCATAGAGCGAGCGGGCGACCTGAAGAGCGACTTCCTTGCGATGCTTGGCCATAAGTAATCTCCTTCTGCCGCCGGGATACGGGGCAGTTTCCCTAACCAGAGAGATTGAAAATTCAGGATCGAAGCAAAGCTAGAGCTTCAATTCCTGTCAGGAATACTCCGAATGCCAGCATGGTGACCACCAGGATGCCGACAACTCGTTGGGATGGGCTCAGGTCATTTGAGCCCCCCCAAAGTCGGAGTGACGGCTGACGGAAGGTGAACCCAGCCGGCGGGACTGCTGTCCACACCGCGCTGTCTGAAACGACAGCAGCGACCGGTTGCGGAGCAGCCGTGAGTTCGGCTGCCGCCTGCCCGGCGTGTATCGGTTCGAAATGTTCAACATCTGCGTCATCCCCGGCATCTTCCGGTTCTGGCGTCTGTGTCACAATCCGCGACGATTGATATGCGAATGGCTGATAGGTCTCAGCCTGCATTGCGGCACGATAGATGATCGCAGCCTCGCGGCGGCTGCTGACACCCAGGGTCTGGATCGCGCCCCTCAGGCGCGCATCGACTGTATGGCGGGAAATGCCAAGCTGGCGCGCGATCTCTTTCGAGGTCGCATGATCGTCGACAAGGTCAAGGCATTCGCGTTGCCCGGCAGTCAGCCGGGCGACTCGGGCTGCGAGATCCACGTCTGCCATGCGTGAAGACGCCACTGCGACGGTCCTGCCTGTTGTTTATCCAATGCGACTCGAATCGCAAAAGACTGTTGCCTGCGCGATCCGGCGACTCGATACCACAGTCTCAGCCCGGGGCCATAGACTCGTTAATGCCGCACGGACCTTTTCGGACCGATCAATCGGTCAGTTCGGCTTCATAGATGCGATAGGTCTTCGCAACCTTTGCCCCCACGGCATCGGCAATGGAGATCATCGGGCCGTTGTCGTCGAGGATCCAGCCGATCTCCGCCCAGCTTGCCCCATGATTCGCGACGCCCGTGCGCCGGACATATTCGATCATCATGAACGCAAGCAGCGAGGCCGTCCGGGTGGACTGAAGTTCGGTGCGGACCCCCATCAGCGGCACGCGGAACCATGTCGTCTGCGGATTGCGCAGGCGCCACAGCAGTTTCGCCCACCCGAACGGCAGCAGCCGGCCATCCAGATCGCGGGTCAATTCGTTGATATCCGGCAGCGACATCATGAAGGCGACGGGTTCGCCATCATATTCGGCGATCAGCACCTGATGCGGCAGCACGATCGGCTTCAGCTTCTTGCCGACATGCGCCACTTCGGCATCCGTCAGCGGCACGAAGCCCCAGTTGTTGCCCCAGGCCTCGTTCAGGATGTCGAGGATGATCCGCGCTTCCGAATCGAACCGCTTCAGATCGACGGGGCGGATGCGGATGCGCTTGTTCTTCTCTCCGGCGGCCACGATGCGGTTCACGACTTCGGGGAACCCGTCGGTGACCTGCACGTTCCAGGCGAACAGGTCCTTCACGCCCTGATAGCCCGCGGCCAGCACATGCCGTTCATAATAGGGCAGATGATGACCCATCATCACCTTGGGCGGGGTATCGAAACCGGCGACCAGCAGGCCGGGTTCATCCCAGATGGAAATGCTGATGGGGCCCTGCGCCCGTGTCATGCCCTGGGCGCGCAGCCAGGATTCCGCCGTGCGAATCAGCGCGGAGGCGACCTCCGCGTCGTCAATCGTCTCAAAGAGGCCCCACTGGCCCAGCCCCGGCCGGCGCTGCTGCACGAGATCACAGACCTGTGCCGAAATGCGGCCGACCACTTTGCCGTCGCGTCGGGCCAGGAAGAATTCCGCCCGGCCATGCAGGAACCATGGGTTGCGCTTTGGCCCCGAGATCAGGGCGTGCACCTCGTCCTTCAGCGGCGCGCGCCAGTTCGGATCATTGGCGTAGAGCGTCCAGGGAAGATCGACAAAGGCGTTCCGGTCGGCCCTGGAGCCGACCGGGCTGATCTCCAGCGCCATTCAGGCCGCGTCCTGGCGGCTGCGTCCGTTCTCGTTGGCGGCCGCCCGCTTGCGGGGGTGGCCCTTCGCGACCCCACCCGACATGTCGGACACCCAAGGGTAATCCATCGCCACTTCGTCGGTGTAGCCCAGGTTGAACACGGTCGCCGACTTCGCCGGGCGATCCTCGCGCTCATACAGGGTGCCGAACAGGCGATCCGGCCAGAAGCTGGTGATGCCGAAATTGCCGTTCTCGTCGTGGAAGTGGTGCGCCATGTGGCGGCGCTTCATTTCCACCAGCAGCGGGTGCTTCGGCTTGTAGCTGAGATGCTGGATGCAATGGGCGAATTCATAGAGGCAGGTGACGATAAGCCCGGTGGCAAACGCAACGGCCGCGCCGCCCATGCCGCCGATCAGCCAGCCCACGGGAAGCACGGAAATCGCGATGGTGGGAAGCGTGGTGTAGAGCGCGCCGAACAGCACCTCCAGATGGTTCGGATCCTGATGGTGATCATAGTGGATCCGCTTCCAGGTGCGCGCCGTGAGCGGGGATTTGTACATCCACTGGCTGTGCAGCACATAGCGGTGCAGCAGGTACCAGATCAGCGGATAGGCCAGCACGGTGAAGGCCGCCGCCGCCGCGCCCGCCGCAAGGCTGGGCGGATTCCACACGGCGACCGCGATCGACGCTGCCGCCAGCAGGAGATAGGCCTGGATCGCATAATATTGGAAATAGGCGACGACGAGTTCCCTCAGCGTCATCCGATCCAGGAAATGGGCGCGGTTCCAGATGCCCGGGCGCTTGGTGTGTTCAACGAACAAGGGTCTGCTCCGATATGACTCAACGCCTGCCAGTTAGGCGGGCAATGCGGCAAATGTGGGACGCGGCATGGCCGAAGCAAGGCGCGCAGCGGCTGCGACAGCCTGCCGCGCAGGGGCGTGGACGAGCCCTACTCCTCGGTTCGGAACAGCACGCTTTCGCCCACCAGCAGGAAAAGCAGGAAGGGCGCCCAGGCCGCGGCCCAGGGCGGATAGGTGCCGAAATCGGCCATCGCCATGGCGAAATTGTCGGCCACGAAGAAGGTGAAGCCCAGGGCAAGGCCGGCAACCGCGCGGATGAAGAGCTTGCCGGATCGCGCCAGCCCGAAGGCGGCGACAGACCCCAGGAGCGGCATCAGCACGGCCGACAGCGGCCCGGAAATCTTGTGGTTGAGCTTGGCGACCAGCTGGTCCGTCGGCTTGCCGGCCTCTTTCAGCGCCCGGATTGCTGGCACCAGTTCCCAGATCGGCAGATGATCCGCGTTGACCCCCTGCGTGGTGAACTGCTGCGGCGTCGCGGGCGAGATCAGATCCTGCCGCGCCATGGTTTCCAGCCGCCCGGTCGACACCTCGAACCGCCGCACCATGCTGAGAGTCCAGCCGCGTCCGTTGGGCGACGCCTCCTCGGCGCGCACGATCTCCACCAGCCTGTCGGCTTCGCGGTTGTAGATGGTCACGTCTTTCAGCAGCGTCTGCGCGCCGGCCCCCTGTGCGGCGGCGGCATGCCACAGATCGTCTCCGGCCCGCACCCACACTTCCCGGCCGGTGCGGTTCTCGGGGGCCAGAGGCCTGTATTCATTGGCTTTCCACCGATCATATTCGGCATTTGCCCGCACCAGGACGCGTTCGTTGAAGGCGAAGTTCAGCACCGCGATCAGGAAGCCCGCCAGCATCAGCGGGGCGAGGATCTGGTGTGCGCTGATACCTGCCGCCTTGAAGATCGTGATCTCGCTGTTCTGGTTCAGGGTCATGAAGGTCAGCAGCGTCGCCAGCAGCACCGAAAAGGGCAGGAACAGGGCAATGATCTGCGGCATGCGGATCGACACATATTTCCACAGCTCCGCCTCTCCGTTGCCGGGAACGGCCAGGATGCGGGCGGATTCGCCCAGCAGATCCAGCGTCATCAGGATCAGCGCCAGCCCCGCCAGGAAGGCGAAGGTGCGCATCACGAACATCCGCGCGGTATAGAGCGCCAGCGTGCGCGAGGGGAAAATCCGGTTAAGCATCATCGGGCCGCCTGCGCTTCGGGCTCGTCCGGTTCATCGGGCACCAGGCCGATCTTCGCGGCCGGCTTCTTCAGCCCCTTGAACAGGCCGCCCAGCTTCTTGAACAGCCGGTCCACCGCGCCGATCGGCTGCCCGCCGGGCTTGTGCGCCAGCACATGATAGAACCAGACGCACATGGCCGTGAACAGCACGAAGGGCACCCATTGCGCCAGCATCGGATCCACCCGACCGATCGCGCCCATGCGTTCCCCATATTCCGAAACCTTGTGATAGGTGACGAGGATCACCACCGACAGGAACACGCCGATCGCCGAGGTGGACCGCTTCGGCGGAACCGCCAGCGCGACGGCCAGCAGCGGCAGCACGAACATCACGATCCACTGCACCATGCGGCGGTGGAAGGCGGCGGACGAGGTCTGCCGGTCCTCGGCCGGGGTGCCGGGATCGCGCATCTGGGCCCAAAGCTCGGGAATGGTGCGTTCCAGATTCTCCGACCCGCGCGACCGGAAGCTTCCCATCGCGGGCAGGTTCACGGGCAGGTCGTGCTGCACGAAGGTCAGCACCCGCGGCGTCGCCGTGCCGGGCGCATCATGCACCAGCGTGCCGTTCTTCAGGCGCAGGATGATGATGTCGGGATCGTCCGTGATCAGGAACTGCCCGCGCGCCGCGGAAACGGCGAGCGAGCGGCCGTCGGCCTGGGCCGCGCGCACGAACACGCCGCGCAGGTCGGACCCCTGGTCAAAGCTCTGCTCCACCCGCAGCGTCGTGCGCTCCGCGATGCGGGTGAATTCGCCCACCTTGATCGAGGCACCGAGCGCGCCGGACCGAAGCTCGAACCGGAGGCCTTCATAGGCATAGCGCGAATAGGGTTGCAGGAAGCCGACGATGCCGAAATTGATGAGGGCGAAGATGGCGGCCAGGATATAGGGCACCCGCAACATCCGGCCATAGCCGACGCCCACCGAATTCAGCGCGTCGAGTTCGGACGAGAGGGCGAG
>NZ_JAYRCW010000071.1:0-13211 GCF_041909755.1 Sandaracinobacter sp. | reverse complement strand
TCGACAAGAAGTCGGGCGCCATGTTTGTCGACCGGTTCCTGCACACGGCGATGTATTATCCCGGCAATTACGGCTTCGTGCCCCACACGCTGTCGGAAGATGGCGACCCGATCGACGTGATCGTGGTGGGCCCGCATGCCGTGGTGCCCGGCGCGGTGATTCGGGTGCGCCCGGTCGGTGCGCTGCTGATGGAAGATGAAGCCGGCGGCGACGAGAAGATCCTGGCCGTGCCGGTGGACAAGCTCCACCCCTTCTATTCCAACGTGAAGAACTACACCGACCTGCCCACCGTGCTGATCGAACAGATCGGCCACTTCTTCGAGCACTACAAGGATCTCGAAAAGGGCAAGTGGGCGAAGTTCAGCCGCTTCGTCGACGTGGCCGGGGCGGAAGCGCTCGTGCTGGCGGCGGTTGCCCGGTATCAGGCGAAGAAGGAAGCCGACGCGGACGCAGCGGCGGCCGCAGCCGCAGCCGAGGCGGACGAGGCCGCCTGAGCGCGCACGCCCGGGCGGCGTGGCCGCCCGGGCGTGCGACGATGCGCGGGGACTTTGCAACCGCGCGCGCCTTCGCCTAGGGCATGCGCCATGCAGCCCTTCACCACCCTTTCCGGCCGCGCGGTGCCGTTCGGCGCCGCCAATGTCGACACCGACGTGATCATCCCCGCGCGCTTCCTGAAGCTGGTGACGCGCGAGGGGCTGGGGAAGGGCGCGTTCGCGGCAATCCGCGAAACGCCCGGCAACCTGTTCGACCGGCCGGAAAACGCCGGCGCGCCGATCCTGATCGCGGGGGACAATTTCGGCTGCGGCTCCAGCCGGGAACATGCGCCCTGGGCGCTGATGGACCTGGGCTTCCGCGTGGTGATCGGGCCAAGCTTTGCCGACATCTTTTCCGGCAACAGCTTCAAGAACGGCCTGCTGCTGGTGGCGCTGCCGCAGGCGGCGGTGGACAGGCTGATGGAGGTGGCCGCCGAAGGCCAGCCGATCACCGTGGACCTTGAGAACCAGGTGGTGACGACGCCCTATCAGGACCGGTGGGAGTTCCCGATCGATCCGTTCCGCAAGCATTGCCTGCTGAACGGGCTGGACGAAATCGGCCTTACCGAGGCGGCCGCGCCCGAGATCGATGCCTATGAGGCCCGGCTGTCGGCCGAGCGCCCCTGGATTGCCGGAGCCGCCCAACGATGACGAGCCTGCTGCTGCTGCCCGGCGACGGGATCGGCCCCGAAGTGACGGCGCAGAGCCGCCGGATCCTGGACGCGCTGGCGCTGCCGGGCCTTTCCGTTTCCGAAGCGCCGTTCGGCGGCGCCTCCATCGATGCCCATGGCGTGCCGCTGACGGCGGAGACGGAGGCTGCGGCGCTGGCCAGCACCGCCGTGCTGATGGGCGCTGTCGGCGGGCCGAAATGGGCCGATGTGGCCTATGACAGGCGGCCCGAGGCCGGGCTTCTGCGCCTGCGTGCGGCGATGAACGTGTTCGCCAACCTGCGGCCGGCGCGTTGTTTCGCGGCGCTGGCGCCGGCCTCTACGCTGAAGCCCGAGGTGATCGAGGGGCTGGACATCCTGTTCGTGCGCGAACTGGTCGGCGGCGTCTATTTCGGGGTTCCGCGCGGGATCGAGACGCTGGCGAACGGCGAGCGGCGCGGCTTCAACACGCAGAGCTACACGACATCGGAAATCCGCCGGGTGGCGACGACGGCGTTCGAGCTGGCGCGTGTGCGATCGGGCCGGGTCTGTTCGGTGGAAAAGGCCAATGTGATGGAATCGGGCGTGCTGTGGCGCGAGGAGGTGACGCGCCTGCGCGACGAGCGGTTCCCCGACATCGAGCTGTCCCACATGTATGCCGACAATTGTGCGATGCAGCTGGTGAAGGCGCCGCGCCAGTTCGACATCATCCTGACCGACAACCTGTTCGGCGACCTGCTGTCGGACCTGGCCGCCATGTCCACGGGTTCGCTGGGGATGCTGCCGTCTGCCGCGCTGGGCGAGGCGGGCCGGCCGGGGCTTTATGAGCCGATCCATGGCTCTGCGCCGGACATCGCCGGGCAGGGGATCGCGAACCCCTGCGCCTCTGTCCTGAGCCTGGCGATGGCGCTGCGATATTCGCTGGGTGCGGCGGAGGTGGCAGACCGGGTGGAAGCGGCAGTGGAGGCGGCGTTGGACGCGGGCGCACGCACGCGCGACCTGGGCGGTGCGCTGACGACGGCCGGCATGGGCGACGCGATCCTTTCGAAGCTGGCCGGATGAGCGGGCCGGCCCGCAGCCGGTTCAACCCGATGCGCCTGGTGGGCGCCTTCCTGACGGGCCTCGCCTTTCTGGCGCCGTTGTTGCTGACGGCGATCGTGCTGGCCTGGGTTGGGGCGCAGATCGTTGCCTTCGTGGGGCCGGATACGGCAATCGGCCATGTGCTGAGCGCGGGCGGCCGGGTGTTCGTGGACGATCCGGAAGGGCTGCTGAGCTTTGCCATCGGCTGGGCGCTGGTGATCGGGTTCATCACGGCGCTGGGGCTTCTGGTGCGCGACAGGGCAAAGAAGGTGCTGGAAGACGCGGTGGACCGCGCGATCGGGCGCATCCCGCTGCTGGGCAATGTGTATCGCCCGGTCGCGCAGCTGGTGCGCAGCGTTTCGGGCCAGCGGCCCGAGGAGATGTCCGCGATGGCGGTGTGCCGGGTGGAGTTCGGCGGCGGGGTGGACACGATTGCCTTCCTGGCCTCGCCCGACCCGATCGATGTGGAGGGCGTGGCCTCTCATCTGGTGCTGATCCCGACGGCGCCGGTGCCGATCGGCGGCGCGCTGCTGCTGGTGGCGGCGGCCAAGGTGCATGTGCTGGCCGACATGAAGTTCGACGATATCGCCCGGCTTTACCTGACGATGGGGATGACGCCGCCGCCCCAGCTGAAGGCGGCGCTGGGCAGGCGCTGAGCCTCTTGCCCTTTGCCGCGCGGGCAGCTAATAGCCCGCCTCCCGAGTGGGCGCGTAGCTCAGTGGTAGAGCACTGTGTTGACATCGCAGTGGTCGCAAGTTCAATCCTTGCCGCGCCCACCATTTCATCTTCTTGAAACTGTTCATCTTTCCCATCCTCCAACACAGGGGGCGCAGGTTCATTTTCCGGTTGTGTCCCGGTGAAAGCACTTGGAACAAGCGCTTCGATTTCACTCATGATCGTCTCGATCATCGCTAGAACTTCAGCGAGGTAGTCGGGGCTATAAGGAGCATAAGTCTCTGTGACAGAACGCAAAACGCGATGTCCCAGCTGCATCTCCAGTTGGTCAATCGGGCATTTTCGCGCTCGCAACAGCGTCGCCATAGAGCGGCGAATGGATTTGGTTCCGCCGCCCGGTCCATCAGGCATTTTGAGGTCGATACGCATGGAATCCCATGCTGATCGAATCGATGTGACAGGCTCGCGCTGGTTGCGAACAAATTGCCCGTTCGTTGCGTCGATCCAGGTCAGCAGCTTGTCGGGACATCGCACCGTGGCGCGGTGCTTCTTGGTTTGCTGCCTGCCGCGCGGGTTGAGGTCTATAATCCCGGCGGATCGATTCCATTGTTCGCGCGCGGGGGCCGTCGAAAAGTCCAACGCTGCATCAGGCCGTGCAAGCGTTGCGACGGAGAATGCCAGGAAGCGGTGCAATGCCTCGCCACGTTTTCCCTGGTCAATGGCCCACTGGAACATGTTCGCAATCTGGGCGACAGATGCGCGCCAGCGGGGTGACTGGTTTACTGAGGTAACAGGCTTCGGACGGAATGCTGCGCCGTACAAAGTGTCTTTGCGAGCGTGGGCGTGATTGATCGCTGCCGCCAGCTGGATGACGCTGTTCTCAACCGTCGCCAGGGTGCGCGGCTTCGACTTGCCATATTTGCTGACAATCGGCTTCGCAGCCATCCACTGGCGGAAGCGCCCCACCCACCGCTCATCCACATCTTCGCAAGCTACGTCTTGCCGGGGCAGTGTTTCGATATAATCGAGCACGTGGGCAAGGCGCGCCGCAATCGCCTCGCTCGAGGTCCGAAAGTCGCCAACCTCCAGCTGATAGTTTGCGATGGCGTCCGCTATCAGGAATCCATGTGCCTCGGGCAACATCTGGCCACATGACTGGCAAACGGCGGCCCCGCGGCTTTCCTGAAGATAGACCCGGTCTAGCGCACGCTTCGCGGCTTCAACGTCGCTCGCGCGTGTTGAAGTGCTAACGATCCGTCCCTTTTCGGGGCTGTATCGGAAAATATGGTAGTTCGGGCTTCGGGCTTTGCCATCTCGGCCCCGGTCGAGATCGAGCCAGAGGCCGCCCCGCTGATAGATGCCGCCCTTGTTCCGCGACATTGCATCCGCTCCTTCAGGAAATCGTTCTTCAGCTTCGCGACGATGTCGAGCATCCCGCCCGTAGCCAGATCGGCAAGCTCTTGCGCGGAAAGCTGCAAGCCGCGCCCGGTATCGAGCGCGGTTGAAATCTTGCGGTCGAGCTTGAGGATACTCATGCCAGCACCACCGCCTTCCCGCGCGGATTGAACCCCTCGATCTCGCGGATCTCGTCGGCGTCCAGGATGCCCGCATCCACCGCGATCTTGTGCGCCGCCCAGCGGGTTTGCGGGTCGCCGCGCAGGAACGCGGACAGATCCAGCTCGATCTCAAGCCCGCTGCCCTCGGGGAACAGGGCCCGCGACAGCACGGCTTCGATCTTGCGCGCCCATGGCCCAAGGGTGAACTGGGCGAACCAGCGGCCGGCGGCCTCGCTGTTGGTGAACGTGTTGTGGCTGTAATCCTGCACGATCGGCGGCGGCACCTGATACAGCCGGCAGATCTCTTCCACGCTGAACTTCCGGCTCGCCAGCAGCTCGGCATCTTCCGGCGTGATGTCGAATGGCGTGAACTTCATGCCATCGGTCAGGATCATGACGCGGCCGGCATTCGCGACGCCAGCGTGACGGCTATCGAACTGCCTGCGGAGGCTCTCGAGCGATTCCAGCCCGATCTTCTGTTCAGAGCTTATTGCCCCGCTGGGGGCCGCGCCCTGGGCGACAACATTCTGTGCCCGCTGGTTCAGCTGAAGCGCGTGGGCAACCGGCTCCACCGAACGCGACAGGCGGGACACCCCCAGTATCCCGTCATCGCTCCTGTCCTTCAGGTGGGCCACATCGCCGGCCAGCACGCGCCGGACCCGGCCCGTCTGGGCATAGAGACCCGACTGTTCCGTCACGTCGTAAACGAGCCGGCCGGAGGGGGCTAGCATCGGGCTCACCCAACGCCAGGGGATGAACTTGATCGCGACGATAGAGCCCCCTTCGCGCTCGATCTCCAGCAGGCTGTTGCCGGTCAGTAGGGCACATGAAACCCATGCCTCGATCATATCAGGGCCGGTCTGGTGCAGGTTCGGCCCATTGCGGAACAGTTGGGCAACGGGATGGTCTGGCACTTCCGTCCGGCCCTCCGGCGTGCGCTGGTAGACATAAACCGGGCAGCTGGCGAGGGCGCTGGCATGGGCGCTCACACAGGCTGCAACCGTGGTGAGGTTTTCGGCCATGCGTTCGTTCACCGCCGCGCCCAGCCCCACCGGTTGCAAGGCCGCCCACGACGGCGAGGATGCGATGTTGCGGCGCTCGAACCCCGCACGGGATAGGATGCGTTCAACCCACTGCACGGGCCACCTCCGCAAGCACAAGGGCGCGCTGGCGGCGCTCACGTTCGACAAGGCCCGGCATCGCGCGCAGGGCAAGGCTGGTGTCGGGATAGGCCGGCCAGGCGCTCACCACGCTGATTTCGTGCAGCTGCACGCGTGTCAGCGTCCGCCGTTCGCCGTGCCAGGCTTCGCCGCCGGCCGGGACGGTAAACCCGAAGCTCATGCCGCCCAGGTCGCCGCGCGTGGCAAGCGCCAGCACGTCCGCACCGGCTTGCGTGTCGGGAAGTTCCAGATCGAAGGCGAGGCCCTTGGCATCCTCGAAAAGCCGCAGCGTGCCGGATCGCGTGCGCCCCAGCACCTTGCCGGGGTCGTGGTCCAGCAGGGCCAGCACATCGCCGCCCAGCGCTCCCGCGAAGGCGCCGGGGGCGATTGTCTCGCGCACCCGGCCAATCCTCGCTTCGGCGCCGAACGTCGCGGCATAGCCCGACAGGCGGCGGCCGGAGGCGCGGACCTCCAGCAAGGCCGCCCGGCGTTCATGTGCCGCCCGTTCCATCAGGCGATGCCCACCGCAGCCGCCAGAACCCCGGTTGCCTTCACGAAGGCTTGCGGGTTCCGCAGGGCAATGTCAGCCGTTGCCATGGCCCGGATCATGACGTTGCCCTTGCTGTAGGCGGTGGATTCATAGGGGTTCACCAGCACGTCAAGCGCGCTCCAGAGGCCGATCAGCAGTTCGGAAAAGTCGCCGTAGATCAGGCCGCTTTCGTTGGTGCCAGCGCCCAGCGTGTCGGGCACCAGGTTGCTGAACTCGGCGCGCTCGCCGTGGAACAGGGCCGCCGTGCCGATCGGCAGTTTCTGGCTGTCCAGCGTCTTGCGGGCGATCGTCGCCACCCGGTTGCTGGAAAGGAACGCCCGGTTCGGCCCCACGTTCGCCACGTTGGCCTTGCCGATCATTTCCGCCCCGGTGTGGAACAGGCTGGTGGCATAGGCCTGGGTTTGCGTGCCGGCGGCGGCGAGAATTCCAGTTGGCTCGTTGCTACCACCGCCCAGGATGGCAACCCGGTCCATTTCCAGCGCGATGTCCCGCGCCATCATCTGGCGAAGGATGCCCTCGATGCCGGGGGAGGTCTGCAGCAGCATGTTGCGGCTGAACTCGGAGAGGCTGCCCACATGCTTGGGGGCGAGGGTCACTTGCCTGAACTGGGGATCGGAAGCCGTCAGCGCGGCGTTCTCCGCGATCCAGCCAGCAGTCGGCGCGGCCTTTTCGCCGGGGATCTCCACATTGCCCATCAGGCCCGTAAGCGTCCGCGCGCCAAGGCCGGCGATCACGGTGGAAGCGGTCAGCGCGGAAATATACTCGCCCGCCAGATGGTCGGTTGGCACCAGGTTGGAACCCGGTCCGCCCGCCGGTGCCGCCGTGGTCAGTACCCGCTTTTCGAACAGTTCGGTGGGCACTGCCACGCCCTGAAACTGGCGGCCCGTAGAGCTGCGCAGTTCCGCGTCCACTTCGCGTTCCCGGCCGGCATCGATACCCGGCAGGCCCGCCACCCATGCCAGATGGCGGGTCAGGCGATAGTCGCTCAGAACGGCGGTGAACTTCTCATCGCGCTTGGGGGCGGCGGCGTCCATCGCGTCGAGCGCCTTGGCACGCGCCAGCCTGGCGTCCAGGCTGCGAAGCTCGGCCTCGGCAGTGGTGAAGTCGTCGGCCTTGTCGGCCTCATGTGCGGCCCGCATCCGCGCCACCAGGGCGCCGCGCTCCTCGATCAGGTCAGCAGTCTTCATGTCATCGGTCTTTCATGCTGGCCGGCGCCCGTAGGCGCCGGCACGGTGATTGCCGTCTGTCTCGCGACGATGGCGGGAAGGGGCGCGCTGTTGCCCGGATTCGGAACGTGAATGAACTGCCCGAAGGCATCCCCAACCCGTCGCATCCGGGCTTCCGTTTTTGGCCGCAGCGCGTCGGCCTCAAAGGATTGGGTTGGGGCAAAAGGCATCACTCGGAGACGATCTCGCCGATTTCTTCCCAGTCGCTTGCGTCCGCAGGCGGTTCGCTGCCGATGACGGCAACCATCGGGTCAAGGCCAAGGGCTTTGTAAACGTCGCCGATGGCGTGATTCACCAGCAGAACCGAAACCGCCTTTTCGTTCGCGGCCAGATCATGGAGCGTCAGCTTGTCGAAGGGCATGATCCGCGAACGATCCGACTGCGGCCAGTATAGAATGGCCGTTTCGCCAAATTCATGGAAGTTGAAGGCTCGGCCCGGTTCGCGGCAATTGTTCCCCATGTGCGCGAACTTCATGCCCACATTGAACGCACTGGCGGGCGTGATGCTCGTGCTGTCCATCAGGCGAATTGCAATCGCGAGGCCGACGATATCGCGCAGGCTGAACTGGTGCGGGAGGCCGTTTGCATCACGTTCGCGGGCGTCGCCAAAGACGCGAAAATGGCCGCGCGCGAAGTAGCTGCGGAATGTCGTGACGGGGATACCGCACGCCTTGGCAGCTTCGGCACCAGAGTAGCGTGGGGTGTGCAAGTCGATCATGCTAAGTCCTACCAAATGCGTGTGCGTTGGCTCTTTGTGCCAACGCATATGCGTTTGGTCAAGCCCGCTGGGCACTCGGGGAGAAATCAGGAGCGGCCTGATCCGTTCCAACTCTTTCCGTCGGGTCAGATTTCACCGATGTGCGCCAGGGCTTCGGCCATTTTCTCGCCCGCCATCCTATTGAGGTTCTGCGCATGACCCAACATGTCGTGCAGATGGGCGGCTAGGCTCGGATGGCCGTTAAGTCGCACAACATCGACTTGTTCATACAGCACATCCAGTAGGTCCTGGTGAGACCGTTGCAGGGTCTGGGCCATTGTCAGTTCGTAAACAGCGGCCGACAGGTTTCTGGCGGGTGTGGCCACCTTGTTCTCGGCCGCGCTCATTGCTCGCCTGCCTGCTCGGCTTCCGCGCCGATCATTTCCAGCGTCATCAGGATCAGGATGCCTTCCAGTGCTGAGGCAACAACGCTGTCATTAAGCCCGCCTTCGCTCTCGCTGAGCTCGATTTGGAACCTGAGCAAGTTTGCGAGATTCGCGGCAGCCGCAAGGCAAGTGCGATCCTGATGCTGGGCGTGAAGGTTGATCAGGGGCAGCCAGCCAGACAATTCGAAACGGGACAGCTGGGCGAGCGCGTGGCGAAGCTGGTTGGTGGTTGGCGCGGCCCCTTGGGCATCGGGCGCACGGGTGCTAGTGGCGGTTTCAGCCATGATCGTCTCCTTGAAAGACGGTTGCGGTTAGAGCCGGAGGGAAGCTGCAACTTCCCCTCGGCTCGCCACTCTGATAACAGAGTAAATATGTCATCGCAAGATACTGTGATAACAAAGAAGCGAAAGGGCCCGGCGCCAACAGGCAAGGGCATCCTTATCGGCCTGCGCCTGCAACCCGATCAACTCGCCGCTCTCGACGCCTGGATTGCCGCCCAGCCCGATCCCAAACCCTCCCGCCCGGAGGCGGTGCGGCGGTTGCTTGGTGAAAAGCTGGCCTGACTCGCATCGGCGCCCAGCAATACTATTTGTCGCAGTGTGACCTTCTGGCGACTTGCCCTGTTGGGAAATCACACATATGCGAGTTTCGCACATGAGTCATTCAGCTACCTTTCAGGGGCAAGGTCGTTAAACGGTCATGCGCAGTAGGAGGAAACGACGTGCTTAATATGCGGGGCCGTAATCGGCTCGGTAAGCAAGCAGCCGCTCCCAAGCAACCGAATTACGAAGATACGGTTTCCAAGGAGTATATCGAGTTTCAGAAGGAAAAGATCGAAGCGGATTATCCGCAGGTCCGTAAGCTGAATCCGATCGGAGCGCCTGGTTGGTGACAACTGGACAGTTCCATCCACTATCAACAGTGCCGGCACCATACGCGATTGTATGGTGCCGGTTTCCATATTGGGAAAAGCCAAACTATCCGGCACCGAAAGAGCGTCCGGCGTTGGTGCGTCAAGCACTTTATGGCGACGAGGATGGATCTCCATTTGTGCAAGTGGTGTATGGCACAAGCAAAGATCCTAATAGATTTGAGCCCTGCTCATTTACCATTTCCAAGCTTTCGTGGATGGACGGTTGTGGTTTGCACAAGGCTACCCGTTTTTGTCTAGATAGATTGGCCACGCTTCCCTGGGATGATCAGTTTTTCCCTTTCAAATTGGGAAGGCCCCCAATAATCGGCCAACTAGATGATCACCTGATCAAACTCCTTCAGGTGCAAGGCGCGTATTGCGAGCAGGCACAATCTGCCCCAAAACTGATTTAAAGCCACATCACCTGCCCCTGAAACTCTCGCGCCTCCGGCTGAACGGCCGACAGCCCGCAGGCCATGATGGCGCTCACCAGTCCATCAATGCGGTCGATCGAACGCGCCTTGCTGGGCTTGCGGTTCCCGGCCGCGTCCGTCTCCGGCACCACATTGCCCGCCTGCCAGCGCAGGATGGGGCTGCCATTGTGCTGCATTCGTCGTTCAAGCACCGCGCGCTCGAACGCATCCATGGCCGGGGCATAGCTCTTGAATCCGGGGATGAACTTCACCAGCGGCAGCTCGATTCCCTCGTCTGACAGCAGTTTCGCCAGATCCTCGAATCGCCAGTTGTCATAGGCTATGCCCTGCACGTCATAGCGGGCGCGGATGTCCGCCAGGCGGTGCACAATGGAAAGCCGGTCCGTTGCGCGGCCGGGCGTGGTGCTGATCCAGCCATCCTTCTCCCACCGGTCATAGGGCACCCGGTCCCGCTCGACACGCTCGCGGAGCGTCTCCGCCGGAACGAAGTGCCAGGCCAGCAGCTTGCCCGAATCCGGAAACCACAGCGCCAGCGCCGTCAGGTCGCGCGTGCTGGAAAGGTCGAGCCCGCCATAGCAGCGCTGGCCTTCCAGCTCCGTGGCGTCGAACGGCTCGGCATTGGCCTCCCAGTCGGCATGGGTGATGAACCGCTCCGAGGCGTCCACGCGCTGGTTCAGCTGCAAATTGCGGAATGCCGGCTCGAACGAGGGCGAGCGCTCGGCCCGCCCGGCCGCGTCGGCAAACTGATCCTCGTTCAGGAAAATGCCCAAGGCAGGGTTCGCAGCCGCCCAAGCGGCGTGATCATCCAGCGCGCAGCCTTCCGGCGCGGCGTGAAGCTGGACGTAGATGGACGGGCTGGGCGGCGCGTCCAGCATCTCGGAAAAGAAGTGGGTGTCGCTGGCGGACTGGGTGCTGATCGTCACCCCCAGCGCCTGGGCGCGTTTGCCCATGCCGGTGGCGAGGTTGTCCCACATGTCGCGGCTGCGCCACTGCGCCACCTCGTCGGCAATCCAGAAGCTGGGGGCAAGGCCATGCGCCTTGCGGGCATCAGAGGTGAGCGCGGTCCATCTGGAATTGGTCACCTCGTCGGTGATTTCCTTGTGCCAGTCGCGGATGTTCACCCGCGCGGCCATCCATGGCGTGGCCTCGACATAGGCCCGCACCATGTTGAACAGGACGCCCGCCTGTTCCCGATCGAGTGCGGCGGCGTAGCATTCGCCATAGGGCTCCGCCATTGGGCCAAGCAGGTGCGCCAGCGACAGGCCGGCCAGCAGGGCAGACTTGCCATTGCCGCGCGCAACTGACAGCGCCGCGAGACGGATCCGGCGCCGGCCGGCTGCGTCGATCGGGCCATAGACGCCCCGCACGAACTGTTCCTGAAACGCCAGCAGCTCCAGCTTCTCCCCGGCTTTCAGGCCCGAAACCACCGGCAGCTCGCGCAGGAAGGCCAGCACCTGATCGGCCGGCGTCATGCCGGGCAGTTCCCATGGGCGGGGGCCGACGGGCAGGGGCGCACTGCTGCCGAACAGCGGCCCAGGCCCAAGCTGGGGTACGTCCGCGAGGCTGGAAACCAGCTTCAGCCGCCCCGCTCCAGGCCCGCGCTTACCCATCAGCTCGCCCCGAATCCGAAACTAATTGAGAGATCCCCTTGGACGCTGTTTCCACCTGCTCAGCTGTGAGAGATTTTTCCCGCTTCCACGGGTGTGAGGGGTCAATCGGCATGCCATTGGCCGTGCAGCCCCTGCGCACGCGCCGACGTGTCGTCTTGGCCGCGCCAGCCTCCACGCCCCGAGCCGTCTTGGCTGAGTGGCAGGGTGGGCAGAGCGCCTGCAACCCGTCGAGTGCGGGGAACGGATCTCCGCCGTGATTGATCGGCTGCACATGGTCCACGACGGAGGCCCGTTCGAGCAACCCGACAGCCCGGCAATGCTCGCAGAAGGGCTGTTCCGCCAGCTTCGCCAAGCGCAGCCGCCGCCAGCGCTGGGACGTGTAGGGCCAGCCAGCCACTAGAGCCGCCCTCCGGCCTGGGCTGCTACGCCTGCCACATGCCCACCTCGGATAGCATTCAGCTGCCTAACCGCATCTGTGACCTTGGGGTCGGGAACGCTGCGCTTGGCAGTGGGCTTGACCGCGATGCGCAAAGCCTCGAAGCCGAGTGCACGGGCTATCGGTCCCAGCTCGCTTTGGCGCTGTCTGAGGCGATCCACCAGCGTTTCGCTGTTGGTCTGGATAAGCAGATCGGCGCCACTCGGAACAATGTGGCAAGGCCTGATGAGGTTGCGATAGGCGCCATCACCGAGTGCTGACAAAGCTGCCTGCCGGAACTTGGTGGCTTCCTCCCCCTCCATCCCAACAGGCAGCTCGATCGGCTCAGGCTCCGGCACGAAAGCCTTGCGCGCCTGCCGTGGTCGACGTGGAGCCGAATGGGGGGTTTGGGGGGTATGATGGTTCTTTGACGTATTGCCCGCAACTTCTGCGGGGGTGCCCCGTAAGTCTTGCGGGGGCGCAACTTCTGCGGGGGTGCAGATATTGCGGGGGTGAACAACATAGGTGCAGCCGTGACCTAGGCGCTCCATTCTGGTCAGCTGGCCGCCTTCCACCAGCTTCTTGATGATGCCCTGAACTGTGCGTTCGCTTGCGCGCGTCTTTGCGCAAAGCTTCGCGATGGACGGCCAGCAATGGCCATCATCGTTCGCCCAGTCTGCCAGCGCCAGCAGAACAAGCTTGTCGTTGCCGGTGAGGTCGCAGTCCCACGCAAGCGTCATGATCCGAATGCTCATGAGCCCACCGCCATCCCGGTGCAATCCCGGTGAAAATGGGCGATGTTCACGAAATTCCCCTGTTTCGTTCTGGCGGGAGTGTTCCGGTAAGTGATTGATGCGTCAGTCTTGCTGATGCTGGCATTTCCTTGACATCGCAGTGGTCGCAAGTTCAATCCTTGCCGCGCCCACCATTCCTTTTCAATGACTTAGCTGGAAAACCGGGGCCAGTTACAACAGGGGGCCAAGGTTCGGATGAACCTACCAGTCCAGCGCGCTGGCCGCCTTCCGCAGATAGTCGGGCGAAAATCGAGCATAGTTCCGAAAGGTCGTGCGCGCGTCCGAGTGGCCCATGTAGGCCGCAATCTCCTCCATCGGAACACCTGCCTCCGCCATCCACACCGCTGCGCTATGTCGCAGCGTGTAGGGCGTCACCTTGAAGCCAACCCGTTCAGACGCAAGTTCAAATGCCTTCTTGACGCTCGCAACCGGCCCGCCGCCATGCTCGATCACATGGTCAGTCGTGCGGGCGTCC
>NZ_JAYRCW010000070.1:4065-13228 GCF_041909755.1 Sandaracinobacter sp. | reverse complement strand
GCCATTCCGCTGATGGCGCGATGATCCCGCCCGCCGTCGAACCCCTGATCCTCGCAGTCGCCTTCGCCAGCCTCCGAACCGGCGCGGCCCTTGCCCTTCTGCCCGCGCTGGGGGGTCAGCTGATCCCGGTGCGCGTCCGCATCGGCCTCGCGGGCGCTGTCGGCTGGCTCGTCGTCGGCAACGGGGCCGCCGCGCCCCCGCCCGCCGACCTGCTCGGCCTGCCCGGCCTTGCGGCCATCGCGGGCGAACTGCTGATCGGGCTCGTCGCCGCGCTGGCGCTGCACACCGCCTTCGCCGGGGCCCTCGCCGCCGGGGACTGGCTCGCCCAGTCCATGGGGCTCGGGTTCGCCCAGCTGGTCGATCCCACGCTGCCGCAGGCGCCCGTCCTTTCCGGCCTGTTCGCGATGCTGATGTGGGCGCTCCTGCTCACGGGCGGCGGCCACCTTCTGCTGCTCGATATCCTGGTGCGCAGCCATGCGGCCATGCCCACGGCGGCCGCCCTGTTCGAACCCGCCCGGCTGTCGGCCATCGTCGCCTGGGGCGGCTATGCGCTTGCTTCGGGCTTCCTCGTCGCGCTGCCCGTCGGCGCTTCCCTGCTGCTGGTGAACCTCGCGATCGGCGTCGCAGCCCGCTCCGCCCCGCAGCTCAATCTCTTTTCCATCGGCTTCCCGCTGATGCTGCTGATCGGGCTTGTCGCCTTGCCGCTGGCGCTGCCGGCGCTCGCCACCGGACTCCAGGGCATGCTCGCAGCCATGCAGTCCAGCCTCGCGGACCTTCTCCTTGGCTGAAACCCCGCCGGAGGATCGCACCGAAGCGCCGACGCCCCGCCGGCGCGAGCAGGCGCTGGAACGGGGCGACCGTCTGCTCAGCCGTGATCTCGCCACGGCAACCGCCGGACTTGCGGGAATCCTCTGGCTCTGGGCGCAGGCGGGCGACATCGCCGCCCGCCTCTCTGCCGGACTTGCCGGTGCGCTCAGGATCGGGCCGGCCGATGTCGCCCGCTTCGCGCCGGTCGAACGCGCGGTGGAAATGGCCGTGCCGCTCGCCGCCCCGATCCTGCTGCTGGGCGGCCTGATCGCCGTCGCCGCCGTCGCCGGGCAGGCCGTCAGCGGCGGCATCGGCTTCGTCCCCGGCCTTCTCGCCCCAAAGGCAGACCGGGTGAACCCGCTTGCCGGGCTGAAGCGCCTGTTCGGCCTGCGCGGTCTCATCGAGCTCGCAAAATCGCTGCTGAAGGCAGCGTTGCTGCTGGGCGTGTCGGCCGCCTTCCTGCGCGTCCACCAGCAGCAGCTCGCAACGCTCTCCGCCCTGCCGTTCGAAGCCGCCGTGCGGCAGGCCGCCCGGCTCGCCGGGCTGCTGCTGCTGTGGCTGGGCGCCGGCCTCGCCCTCATCGCAGCGGCGGATCTGCCGGTTCAGCTGTTCCAGTGGCTGAAGCGGCTGCGCATGTCGAAGCAGGACATCAAGGAGGAGTATCGGCAGCAGGAAGGCTCGCCCGAAATGAAGGCCGCCATCCGCCGCGCGGGCCGCGAGGCCATCCGCCGCGCCAACCGCACCGCCATGGCCGACGCCGCCGTCGTCGTCACCAACCCCACCCACTTCGCCGTCGCGCTGCGCTATCAGCCCGATCAGGATTCCGCCCCCCAGATCGTCGCGCGCGGCCGGGGCCTCGTCGCGGATGTGATCCGCGAACTGGCAGCCACGCAGGGCACGCCCATCCTGTCCTACCCGTCCGTCGCCCGCGCGCTCTATTTCACCGGCAAGGTCGGCCAGTTCGTCCGTCCAGATCTCTATGCCGCCGTCGCCACCATCCTCGCCTTCGTGCTGCGGATGGACGCGCAGGGCGAACAGCCCCCGGCAGAAGCCCCGCCGACCGCCCGCTACGACGAATCCGGCCGCCGCGCCGCCGGCTGAACGCGGCCGAACCGCATCCCCGATCCGGCGAGACGAGCGCAGGGCCCCGCACCGGGGGATTCCCAAGCCCGGACCGGCCTGCCACAAGGCGGCCACCCATGCGTCGCCTGCTCGTCCTCCTGTTGCTGCTGCTCCTTCCCGCCGCCGCCCATGCCACGGCGGTCGCGGGCAACATCCGCGTCCTGCCAACGGCAGAGGGCGCAACCGTGCGGCTCGCCCTGTCGGAGCCGCTTGCCGCGCCACCACGCGCCTTCGCGCTGGCCGATCCCATGCGCTGGGCGATCGATCTGGGCGGCGCCTCCAGCGTCCGTCGGGAGGTTGCGGCCACCGGCGACGTGAAGGCCGCGCGCGTGTCGCAGTTCGATCCGGAAACCGTCCGCATCGTCGTCGATCTGGGCCGCCCGATGCAGCTGGCAGAGGTGATCCAGGATCGCGGCCAGGTGCTGGAACTGCGCTTCCGCCCCGTGGACGAGGCCGCTTACCGCCGCCTCGTGTCCCGCGGGCGCAGCCCCGTCGGCAGCTTCTATCAGGAAGCGCCGCGCGCGGTGCCGCCGGGGCCCGCCCCGCCCGTCGACATCGCCGCAGACAGCGCCGCGCGGATCGACGCCGTCGAGGCCGCGCTGGCGGACGCCAGCCGGGATCTGCAACCGGCGCCGCCGCCACCCGCCGTCCAGCCCCGCCCCCCGATCGACCCGCGCCTGAATCCGGAGGTCAGCCCCCGGTTGGAGCCGCGCGTGTCGCCGCCGCCAAAGGCGACCCCCGCACCCTTGCCGCCCGCCACGGCCAGCGCCCGCAAGCCGCGCGCGAAACGTGCCGTGATCGTCATCGATGCGGGGCATGGCGGCCATGATCCGGGCGCGCCCTCGGTGATCGGCGGCGGATCGGAAAAGGATGTCACGCTGGCCATCGCCCAGCAGGCAAAGGCCCGGATCGAGCGCCGCGCCCGCGAAAAGGGCCTGCCCGTCGAAGTCCGCCTCACGCGCGACCGGGATTATTTCGTCACGCTCGGCAACCGCGTCCGCCTCGCCCGCGACTGGAAGGCGGATCTGTTCATCTCCGTCCATGCCGACAGCGCACCCAATCCGCTGGCGCGCGGCGCCTCGGTCTATACCCTGTCCGAAACCGCCTCCGACCGGGAGGCCGCGCGCGTCGCCGCCAAGGAAAACCGGGCCGATCTCATCGCCGGCGTCGATCTCCGCGGCGAAAATCGCGAAGTCGCCTCCATCCTCGTCGATCTGGGCATGCGGGACAGCATGAACGCCAGCGCCGACTTCGCCGAGGCGCTGCAGAACGGCATGGAGCCGGAGGGCGTGGTTTTCCGCAGCCAGTTCCACCGCTTCGCCAATTTCCAGGTGCTGCGGAACCTCGGCGTCGCCGCCGTCCTCCTTGAAACCGGCTTTCTTTCTAACGAAGAGGATGCCCGCTACCTGATGTCGTCGAAGGGCCAGCGGGCGATTGCCGACGGCATCGCGGAATCAGTCGTCGCCTACATCGGCAAGCGCTGACCCCATCCGCCGCACCGCCTCGATCTTCCGGTCAAGCCGGGACCAGTCATCCCCCCCGGCGATCGGCGCCCACAGGGCCTCCACCTCGTCGATCAGCATGGTTTCCGGCCCGCGATCCGCCCAATAGGGATGGTCCAGCGCCCCCGGCGCCGGTTCGAACCCCGGCAGCAGGTCCGCCAGCGCCGCGAAGGCCGGATGCAGCCCGTCCGGCACCCGCCCCCCCCGAAAGGCGAACCAGGCCGCGTCCGGCTGGATGCCACTTTCGCCCATCCCCACTTCCAGCGCCCGCACAAGCGCTTCCTCGGCGGCCGCGTCGGCGCGCTTCAGGCCCAGCCGCCACATCGCCTGCCGCCGCACGGCCGCCCCCATCAGCTCCGGCCAGCGCTGCAGCGCGGGCACCAGGCTGTCGGCCGGCGCGATCAGCCGCAGCGCCTTCGCCAGCTCCACCAGGTTCCAGTGAACGGCCTCCGCCTGCCGCCCGAAGGCATAGAGCCCGAACTGGTCGAAATAGGCCGCCGTGAAGCCGCTGTCCCACGCCGGCAGGAACCGCCACGGCCCATAGTCGAAGCTCTCGCCCGAAATGTTCATGTTGTCGGTGTTCAGCACGCCATGCACGAAGCCCGCCACATGCCATTGCGCCACCATCCGCGCCGCACCCTCCACGGCATAGGCCATCAGCGTCGCAACGGGATCGGGCCCCGGCTCGGTCCGGGCGATCTCCCGCAGGGCATAGTCCACCAGCCGGGTCATCGCCTCGGGCATCTGCAGCGCCGCCAGACGCTGGAAACTGCCATAGCGCACATGGCTGTGGCTCAGCCGCACCAGCACCGCCGACCGCGTGGGCGAAGGCTCGTCACCACGCTCCAGCGCCTCGCCCGTCTCGATCACCGAGAATGTGCGCGACGTCGTCACGCCCAGCGCCTCCAGCATCTCGGTCGCCAGGATCTCACGGACGGCCCCCTTCAGCGTCAGCCTGCCGTCGCCAAAGCGGGACCAGGGCGTCCGCCCCGATCCCTTCGTGCCCAGGTCCATCAGCCGCCCGGCGCCGTCACGCAGCTGCGCAAACAGGAACCCGCGCCCATCCCCCAGTTCGGGATTATAGGTGCGGAACTGATGCCCGTGATAGCGCAGCGCCAGCGCCAGCGGCAGGCTGCCCGGCAGCGGTTCGAAACGGCCGAAATGGCCGACCCATGCGGCGTCGGTCAGGCCTTCCAGCCCCACCTCTGCCGCCGCGCGCTGGTTGCGATAGCGCAAGCGATGCGCCGGAAAGGCTGCCGGCGCGACGACATCATGAAAATCGCCCCCCAGGTCCAGGAAGGCTTTTTCGGGCCTGTAGCTGCTCTTGTCCGTCACCCGCTGCACATGGCGCGCGGGGGCGGTGGCTTCAACCTGCCGCAGCCGTCAGGCCGGGCGCACCGGTCGCCGCGTCGCAGAAGCGGATCGCCTCTGCCTTGATGCGGGCCTTTTCCTCCGCCGTCACGCCGGGGCCGAAATATTGATGCATCGCCTCGCCCACGGCCGCGAAGATCAGGTTTGCGGTCACGTCCGTCGGGATGCCCTCGATGCCGTGCTTCCGGTGCATGGCGTCCAGATGCGCCTGCGTCCACCCCACCACGGTTTCCTTGGCGGCGTGGAAGAAGGGCTCGGCTTCTGGATTCTGCTTGTTGATCTTCTTGTTGGTCGCCGTCTGGTCGCAGGCGCCGGGCGCCTCCCACACATTGTGTACTTCGCGGAAATCAAAGCAGCGGGTCAGGCTCTGGCCGAAGGTCACATCCTCGATCGCGTCCTCGCCCTGCATGGCCGCGATCAGCTTCTGGCCGTGCAGCTTGCCCAGCTCCACCAGCAGCGCGCGCTTCGATCCGAAATGATAGAAGATGGACCCTTCCGACACATCCGCCTGCGCGGCGATGTCGGCCGTGCCGGTGTTGGCATAGCCGCGCGATCCGAACAGCAGATACGCCGCCTCCAGCACGCGCATGCGCGTTTCGGCCGGGTCGTACCGACGCGATCTGTTGTCGGATTCCGCCTTCTGGATCCTGGTCTCGGCTGCGCGCGCACCTGTGGCCACTGTCGTCTGCGTCCTCTCTCGCAACCCCGGTCCCCGCCCCGCTTATGCGCCAAAACTGAGTGGCAGTCAAAAGTTGCCGATTCGCCCCGCAAAAAGCTGAAATTGCACGATGACGAACGCGGCCCTAGAAGGCATGCGTGAGCGCAGATTTCACCGATCACTATCTGTGGACGGCCGACAATGTCCGGCTGCACTATCGCGAGTTCGCCGGCGGCGCGGAGGGTCGCCCGGCGCTGCTCTGCCTGCCCGGCCTCACCCGCAACGCCCGCGATTTCGAAGCGCTGGCCCGCCGCCATGCCCCGGCATTCCGCGTGATCACGCCCAGCTTCCGCGGCCGGGGGGAATCCGGCTACGCCCGCGATCCGCTCACCTATGTCCCCCTCACCTACCTGCAGGACATGGGGCGCCTTCTCGATGCCGCAAGGCTCGATCGGGTCATCATCATCGGCACCTCGCTCGGCGGCCTCATCGGCCTGCTGCTCGATGTCACCCAGCGCCAGCGCATCGCCGGTCTGGTGCTGAACGATGTCGGCCCCGACATGAACGAACCCGGCCTCGCCCGCATCCGCGCCCAGCTCGGCAAGGGCGGCAACTGGCCCAGCTGGCTCGCCGCCGCGCGCGACATCGCGCGCCGCCAGGCCGATCTCTACCCCGGCTGGCAGCTGGACGACTGGCTCGCCCACGCCAAGCGGCTCTGCCGCGTCAGCCGCGCGGGGCCGATCGTCTGGGATTATGATCCGGAAATCGCCGCCCCGCTGAGCCTCCCCCACGGCGATCAGCAGCTCGATCTCTGGCTCGCGCTCGACAGTTACCGGGATCGTCCCGTCCTCTCCGTTCGCGGCGGCCATTCCGATATCCTGCTCGCCGAAACCCAGGCCCGGATGCAGGCCCGCATTCCCCGTCTCTCGGCCGTCACCGTGCCGCGCGTCGGCCATGCCCCCACGCTGGACGAGCCGGAGGCCGTCGCCGCCATGAAGGCCTTCCTCGACCCCTTCCTTTGAATCGAGAGGATGCCTGAAACCCCGCGATCTGGCACCGCAGGCCGAACGCAAGGGGAGGTTCGAGATGGCAGAGACAAGACAGGTCTGGCGGCTGGCAAAGCGCCCGGTCGGCGATATCCGCGATGGCGACCTCGTTTTCAGGGATGAACCCCTGCCAGAGCTTCAGGAGGGACAGTTCCTGCTGAAGGTCGGCTATCTCTCGCTCGACCCCACCAACCGCATCTGGATGTCCGACATGGAGCAATATATGCCCCCCGTCGAACTCGGCGCGCCCATGCGCGGCGGCGTGGTCGGGCGCGTCGTCGCCAGCCGCAAGCCGGGCTATGAACCGGGCATGCTCGTCGCCGGCTTCAGCGAATGGGCCAGCCACATCGTCACCGACGGCACCGGCATGGGGCCCTTCCCGGAAATCCCCGGCCTTTCGGTCGCGCAGCTGTTCGGCACCCTGGCCGCCGTCGGCCCCACGGCCTATTTCGGCCTGCTGGATATCGGCCAGCCAAAGCCCGGCGAAACCCTCGTCGTCTCGGCAGCGGCCGGCGGCGTGGGCCAGATCGTCGGCCAGATCGGCAAGCTGAAGGGCTGCAAGGTGATCGGCATCGCGGGCGGCGCAGACAAATGCCGCTACATCACACAGGAGCTCGGCTTCGATCACGCCATCGACTATAAATCGCAGGATGTCGGCGCAGAGCTGGACCGCATCGCCCCCGAAGGCGTGGACATCAACTTCGAACAGGTCGGCGGCAAGATCATGTCGGCCGTGCTGGATCGGATGAAGGTGTTCGGCCGGGTGCCGCTGTGCGGCATGATCTCCGGCTACAACGCCACCGACGGCGAAGAAGAACCCGGCCGCTGGACGATGCTGCTGATGCGGCGGCTGACGATCCGGGGCTTCATCGTCTCGGATTTCGCCGATCGTTTCCCCGAAGCCTATCAGGCCCTCATCGGCTGGATGCTCGAGGGCAAGGTGAAAACCCGTCAGGATGTCCGCCCCGGCCTCGACAAGGCCGACGAACATGTGAAGCTGCTCTATTCGGGCGGCAATTTCGGCAAGCTGCTGGTCCAGGTCGCCGACATCTGAGGCTGGGCCTCAGGCGTCGGTCAGCAGCTCGCCCTCCAGCAGGTCGGGGGGCGTCGGGCTGCCCAGCACGGCGGCCGGGTCGCGCGGCGGCAGCCCCGCGACCGCCTCGGCCCTTGCCTTTTCCCGCGCATTTCGCCGGTCCAGCCAGCGTTTGAACAGCAGGCCGCCCACGGCCACGCCCACCATGCCCACCGGCCCCAGCGCGCGCGCCACGCGCGGCAGCACCACCGGCACGGCGGCCCCGATCACGGCCCCGGCCGGGCCTGCGGCCGCGCCGCCCAGGGTCTGGGCGATGCTCCGCCCCGCCAGCGCCGTCATCACCTTGCCGATCATCCCAGTCTCCTTCGCCCCCTCAACTTGGCATTTCGGCCGATTGTTTCAACCCCGAAGCCAGTTCCAGGATCAGCCGGTTCGTCAGCATCCGGCCCCCGGCCGTCACCCGCAGCGCCCGCCCCGGCGCCAGCAGCCCCAATCGTTCCAGCCGCGCCCGCGCCGGGGGGGAGGCGATATCGTCCAGCGCAATTCCCGTCCGCGCCGCGAACGCGTCCGGATCGATCCCGTCGGCCAGCCGCAGCCCCATCATCAGCGCTTCCTCGGCGGCATCGCCGGGCGCGATCGGCGTTTCCGCCTCCAGCCCCTCGCCGCGCGCCAGCACGGCCTCCAGCCAGCTTTCCGGCCGCTTCAGCCGCGTCGTCGCCAGCCCGCCGCGCCGCCCGTGCGCCCCCGGCCCCACGCCCGCATAGTCGCCATAACGCCAATATTGCAGATTGTGCCGGCTCTCGGCCCCCGGCCGGGCATGGTTCGAAACCTCGTACAGCGGCAACCCGGCCGCCGCGCACATGGCGCCCGTCAGTTCGAACATGTCGGCCGCCGCCTCCTCGGCGGGCAAGTCCAGAAGCCCCTTGCGCGCCAGCGTGTGGAAGCGCGTGCCCTCCTCGATCGTCAACTGATAGGCTGACAGATGCTCGGTGCCGAAGCTCAGCGCGCGGGCCAGTTCCGCTTCCCACGCCGCCACCGTCTGGCCCGGCCGGCTGTGGATCAGATCAAAGCTGACGCGCCCGAAATGCCGCTGCGCCACCTCCAGCGCCGCCAGCCCCTGGGCCAGATCATGCGGCCGCCCCAGCAGCTTCAGCGCCGCATCGTCCAGCGCCTGCAACCCCAAAGACACCCGGTTCACCCCGGCGGATGCGAAGTCGGCAAAGCGCGAAGCCTCAACGGAGGACGGGTTCGCCTCCAGCGTGATCTCCACCGCCCCGTCGTTCGGCCACAGCGCCAGCGCCTCCGCGATCAGCGCTTCGGTGGTGGCCGGATCCATCAGGCTGGGCGTGCCGCCGCCGAAGAAGATGGAAACCAGCCGCTGCCCCGCCGTCGCCTGCGCTTCATGCCGCAAATCCGCCAGCAGCGCCGCGCGCCACACGGCCTGATCCACCCGATCCCGCACATGGCTGTTGAAGTCGCAATAGGGGCATTTCGTCACGCAGAAGGGCCAGTGGATATACAGCGAAAGCGGCTGCGGCCTGGACCCCGATCGCGAAGCAATCGGGGGAAGGCCCGCAGACTCGCTGAAGCGCGCGGCCGGCGGACCCGCTTTGCGGGCTTTGCC
>NZ_JAYRCW010000070.1:0-4055 GCF_041909755.1 Sandaracinobacter sp. | reverse complement strand
GACGTCACGTCGCCTCCGCCCCCAGCGCCGCCTTCAGCTTCGCGAACGCCTTCGCCCTGTGGCTGATCGCATGCTTTTCCGCCGGGTCCATCTCGGCGAAGGTCTGCGAATAGCCCTCCGGCACGAACACCGGATCATAGCCAAAGCCCAGTTCGCCGCGCGGCGGCCACACCAGCGATCCGGGCATCCGTCCTTCGAACGTCTGCTCCACTCCGTCGGGCCACACCAGCGCCAGCACGCAGACGAACTCCGCCGCGCGCGACACGTCCGGCCCCAGCGCCGCCAGCCGCTCCTCCACCTTTGTCATGGCCAGCATCCAGTCGCGCCCGTTCGGGGTCTCGGCCCAATCCGCCGTATAGACCCCCGGCTCGCCACCCAGCGCCACCACGCAAAGCCCGCTGTCGTCAGACAGGGCAGGCAACCCCGCCCCGGCCGCCGCAAACCGCGCCTTCAGCAGCGCATTGCCCGCGAACGAATCCTCGGTCTCCACCGGCTCCGCCAGCCCGAATTCGCTGGCCGCCACCGCTTCAATCCCGAACGGCGCCAGCAGCGCCGAAATCTCCCGCAGCTTGCCCTTGTTGTGCGAGGCAAGAACCAGCCGGGGGCCGAGCGCGATCACCGCCCGGTCGCCGCCCGCTGCGCCGCAAAGATCGCGTCCGTACCAATGCGCGCCAGCCGCAGCAGCCGCAGCAGCGTCTCTTCCTCGAACACCGCGCCTTCGGCCGTCGCCTGAACTTCCACCAGCGAGCCCTTCGACGTCAGCACGAAATTGCCGTCCGTGTGCGCCACCGAATCCTCGTCATAATCCAGGTCCAGCACCGGCGTGCCTTCATACACGCCGCAGCTGACCGCCGCGACTTGCAGCGGCAGCGGATCGACAGCGAACGGCGTCACGCCATGGATCTTGTCCAGCGCCAGCCGCAGAGCCACCCAGGCGCCGGAAATCGCAGCCGTCCGCGTGCCGCCATCGGCCTGCAGCACGTCGCAATCCAGCGTGATCTGCCGCTCGCCCAGCGCCTTCAGGTCCGTCACCGCGCGCAGGGATCGCCCGATCAGCCGCTGGATTTCCTGCGTCCGCCCGCTCTGCTTGCCCTTGGCGGCCTCGCGGCTCCCCCGCGTGTGGGTGGCGCGGGGCAGCATGCCATATTCCGCCGTCACCCAGCCTTCGCCCTTGCCGCGCATCCACGGCGGCAGCTTCTCTTCCACGCTCGCCGTCACCAGCACATGGGTCTGCCCGAACTTCACCAGGCAGGATCCTTCCGCATGGGCGGAAAAGCCCGGCTGCATCCCGATCTCGCGCATCATGTCCGGCGAACGGCCCGAAGGTCGCATCTCATGTCCTCTGCTCAATGGAAAATCCCCTTCGCCTTAGGTCGCCGCTGCCGGCAAGCCAACCCCAGTCATCTGGCCCCCATCATCTGGCCCCCGTCATCTGGCCCCCGTCATGCGCCCCCGCCACTGCGCCTGTTGAGCGCCACGGCCTTCCACCCTACATTCGGGCCATGCACGAAACGGGCAGCATTTCCGTCTCCCAGCTTTCAGAGCGCGCGCGCGGCATCTTCCGCGAAATCGTGGACAGCTATCTGGCCACCGGCACGCCTGTCGGATCGCGCACCCTGTCCCGTCTCGGCGGCCTGCAGCTGTCCCCGGCCTCCATCCGCAACGTGATGCAGGATCTGGAAGAACTGGGCCTGCTGGAATCGCCCCACACTTCGGCCGGCCGCGTTCCCACCGAACAGGGCCTCAGGCTGTTCGTCGATGGCATGATGCAGGTCGCCGTCCCCGATTCCGCCGACATCGCCGCGATCGAGGCGCAGGCGATGCGTGCGGGCGCCAGCCTTGAGGATGTGCTCGCCCGCACCACGTCGGCGCTCTCCGGCCTCGCCCAGTGCGCGGCCGTCGTCGCCGCGCCGCGCACAGAGGCGGTCATCCGCCAGCTGAATCTGGTGCCGCTGGGGGCGGGCCGGGCGCTCGCCGTCCTCGTCGGTGCAGACGGCGGCATCGAAAACCGCGTCATTTCCCTGCCCGAAGGCCTACCCCGCGAAAGCCTGGAACAGGCGCAGAATTATGTGAACGCCCGCCTGTCCGGCCTCACCCTCGCCGATGCCGCCGCCCGGCTTCAGGCGGAAATCGAAACCGGCCGGGCCGAACTCGACCGGATCACCGCCTCGCTCGTCAGCCAGGGCCTCGCCTCCTGGTCCTCGGACGGGGCCGGCCCCGTCCTCATCGTGCGCGGGCAGGCGCATCTCCTCAACGATGTCGATCTGGATCGCGCCCGCGCGCTTCTGGAAGAGCTGGAGGAAAAGGCCGAACTCGCCCGCCTGCTGGATCAGGCCCGGCAATCCGAAGCCATGCGCATCTTCATCGGCGCGGAAACCCGGCTGTTCGCCCTGTCCGGCTCGTCGGTGATCGCGGCCCCCTATCGCGGCGCAGACGGGCGCGTGATCGGAGTCGTCGGGGTTATCGGCCCCACGCGGTTGAACTATGCCCGCGTCGTCCCCATGGTGGATTTCACCGCAAACAGATTGTCGAGGTTGATGGCATGACTGCCGAAACGCCGGAAACCGGCGCCGAAAACACGCTTGAACAGGAACTGGCCGCCGCACGGGAAGAGATCGTGTCCCTCGTGACAGAGCGCGACGCAGAGCGTGATCGCGCCCTGCGCATGGCGGCCGAGGCTGAAAACACCCGCCGCCGGCTGGAACGCGACAAGGCCGACGCCGTGCAATATGCCGCCGCCGGTTTCGCCCGCGACATGCTGACCGTGGCCGACAACCTGGCCCGCGCGCTCGAATCCCTCCCCGCAGACGTGTCGGATGCGCTGCGCACCGGGCTCGAAGCGACCAGCCGCGAACTCGCCGCCATCTTCGAACGCAATGGCGTGAAGCGCGTCGCCGCCACCGGGCTGCCGCTGGATCCGAACCTGCATCAGGCGATGGTAGAGGTGGAATCCGATGCCGAGCCGGGCACCATCGTGTCCGAACTGCAGGCCGGCTACATGCTGAAGGATCGCCTGCTGCGCCCGGCGCTCGTCACCGTCGCCAAGGCGAAGAGCGCAGCCGCCTGACCTTCCACCGGCCGGCGGCCCTGCCTCAGGGCCGCCCGCCCGTCAGCATCGCATAGCGTTCCGGGCCCAGCCGGCTCGCCAGCTGGGCAGCGCCCGGCTGGCCCTGCGATGCGGCGGCCTTGGCCAGCGCCCGTGCCCGCGCCTTGTCCTGCGGAACACCCTTGCCCCGGGCGAACGCGTCCGCCAGTGCCAGCTGGGCAGGGGCATATCCCCGCCGCGCCGCGCGCAGGAACCAGGCGGCGGCGACCGCCTCATTGCGTTCGCCGCCCTGCCCCTTGGCAGTCATCGTGCCCAGCAGCGTCTCCGCCGTTGCGTTGTCGCGCTGCGCCAGCAGGCGGAAATGATCGCGCGCCGCCGCATAGTCGCGCGCGTTGAAGGCCATCAGCCCACGCGCCATCAGCTGGTTGCTGGACAGCGTCGTCAGCTCCAGCTGCGCCTTGCCGGGCACTGCAGGGGACGCCCCGATCGGGGTCAGGGGGCTGAACGCGAAGAGGCCGGCCAGAACAGCGGCGGCCATTTGAAAACGACGGGGCATGGAACCCGGTTAACGCAGCTCTGTGGCAATTTGAAGGACATGCCGTCGCTCAACCGCCACGCAATGTCGCAACTGCGGCATCCTTTTCGAACAGATACAGCAGATTTCGCGCCGCCTCGCCGCGCACGCCCGTCAATCCGCCATCCCGCTCCAGCAGCAGCCGCGCATCCTGGTGCGCCGTCTCCAGCAGCCGGTCCACCTGCTCCGGCGTCGCCACCACGAACCCCTGCTCGCCCGATTGCCGCGTGCCCAGCAGCTCGCCTGCCCCCCGCAGCTTCAGGTCGGCCTCCGCGATGGCAAAGCCGTCATCCGTCGCGCGCATCATGCGCAGCCGTTCCTTCGCCGTCTCGGAAAGATCCTCGCCCCGCAGCAGCAGGCAGATGGATTTCGCAGCCCCCCGCCCCACCCGGCCGCGCAGCTGGTGCAGCTGCGCCAACCCGAAGCGCTCGGCCC
>NZ_JAYRCW010000069.1:0-13279 GCF_041909755.1 Sandaracinobacter sp. | reverse complement strand
AGCCGCTGATCGGGGCCAATGTGCTGCGCGCCATCGACCTGCTGGCGGTTGGCATGGCGAGTTTCGCGGAACGGTGCGTGGACGGGCTGGAGCCGAACCGGCCCCGGATTGCAGAGCTGCTGGAGCGGTCGCTGATGCTGGTGACGGCGCTGGCGCCGGAGATCGGATATGACAAGGCGGCCGAGATCGCCAAGCTGGCGCACAAGGAGGGCGTGACGCTGCTGGAGGCAGGATTGAAGCTGGGCCTTGTGACGGAGGCGCAGTTCAGGCGACTGGTGCGGCCGGAGACGATGACAACTGGGGGGTAGGTGCATGGACATCGCAAGGCGGGGGCTGCTGGCGGCCGGCGCGCTGGCCGGGGGGATGGTACTGGCGCGGCCGGTACTGGCGGCGGGCCTGCCGGTGCAGGTTGGGGCGGACAGCGCGAGCCCGGCCTTTCGGGCGGCCTTCGAGCGGCTGGTGGCGTTCGCGCGCTCCGAAATCGAAGCCTGGGGGTTTCCGGGGTTGAGCCTGAGCCTGCTGGGCGTGAACGGCGAAGTGGCGACGGCGGGCATCGGATTCGCCAATCTGGATGTGCGCACGGCCGTTACCACGGCGCAGCTGTTTCAGATCGGCTCGATCTCCAAGAGTTTCGTGGCAGTGGCGCTGCTGCGGCTGGCGGATCAGGGAAAAATCGACCTGGACCGGCCGATCCTGTCCTTCGCGCCCGACCTTCCGGTGGAAGATGCACGCGTGACGACGGCGCATGTCATCAACCATGTTGCGGGCTTTCCCGGCAATGCGCCGCCGTTCCCGCATGAAACGGGCGGGAAGCTGTGGTCGGGCACGGTTCCGGGGGCGCACTTCCATTATTCCAACAGCGGCTACGACATGCTGGCCCTGCTGATCCAGCGGGCGACCGGGATGGCCTTCCCCACGGCCATGCGGCAGCTGGTGTTTGCGCCGTTGGGCATGGAGGCTTCGGAACCGGTGATCCGCACCAGGGATCGCGCCCTGTTCGCCAGCGGGTATGGGCCCCTGAAATCGGACCGCGCCTGGTTCCCGGGGGACCGGCTGGTTGAAGGAAGCTGGGTGGATATCGAGCGGGCGGCAGGATCCGTTGCCGCCACGCCGGGCGACATGGCGAAATGGATGCGCTTCATCAGCGCCTGCGCGACGGGGGCGCCGCAGCCGCTGCTGTCTGCGGCGTCGGCGCGGCGGTTCACGTCTCCGGCGGTGGCGGCCCCGGATTTCGGGGCGGATGCGAAATATGCGATGGGGCTGGCCGGCTTCGCCATCGACGACGGGCCGGTTCTGCATCACACGGGCGGGATGATCACCTTTTCGTCCGCGATGACGGTGGACGCCGGCCAGGGCGGCGGCTGCTTCGCCAGCGTGAACTTCACCGGCTTCGACGGATACCGGCCGCGCCGCGTGACGGCCTATGGCGTGCGGCTGATCCGTGCGCTGGCGGCGGGGACGGCGCTGCCGGATGCGCCGGAGGCGGCGGCGCTGCCGCCCGTTGCCGAGCCGGGCAATTTCACCGGGCGCTGGGTGTGGCCCGACGGAGTTGCCATGACGATCGAGGCGCGCGCAGGCGGGCTTGTGGTTTCAACGGCCGGCAGGACGGCACGTCTGCGGCCCGATGGCCCGCGCAGTTTCCGGACCGACTATCCCCATATCCCGACGGACCGGCTGGATTTTGAAGGGGAAAGGGGCCGGGCAGAACGGCTTTGGTGGGGCAGCGCCCTGCTGGGGCGCGATGCCGCGGTGCCGCAGCAGCCGAGCGACCCGAAGCTGGCGGCGCTGGCGGGGCGCTACATGTCGAACGATCCGTGGGTGGGTTCGGTGGTTGTGCTGGCACGGGGCCAAAAACTGCTGGTGGAAGGCTTTGGCGAACTGGCGCCGCATGCCGATGGCAGCTGGCGGTTCACCGACCCGGAACTTTCGGCCGAACGCGCCTGGTTCGATGCGACGGTGAACGGGCAGGCGCAGCGGTTGAGCCTGTCCGGAGAGCCGATGATCCGCCAGAGCTGACGGCAGACATCGGGGCAAGCGCTTCCCTAAGCGGCCGGCATGTTCTAGTCGCTTGCCATGTCGATTCCCGGTGCCCGCCGCGGGCTGATGCTCGTTCTTTCCAGCCCGTCCGGTGCGGGAAAGACCACCATGACCAAGCGCCTTCTGGCGACCGATCCGCAGATCTCGCTGTCGGTTTCGGCGACGACGCGCAAGCCGCGCACGGGCGAGATCGATGGCCATGACTATCAGTTCGTGAGCCAGGACCAGTTCGACCACATGGTGCAGACCGGGCAGTTCCTGGAATGGGCAACCGTGTTCGGCAACCGCTATGGCACGCCGCGCGGCCCGGTGGAGACGGCGTTGAGCGAGGGCCGGGATATCCTGTTCGACATCGACTGGCAGGGCACCCAGCAGCTTCGGCAGAGCCAGGCGGGGGGCGACCTGGTTTCGATCTTCCTGCTGCCGCCCAGCCTGGAGGAACTGGAATCGCGCCTCAGGACGCGGGCGGCAGACAGCGAGGATGTGATCACCCAGCGGATGAGCCGCGCGGCCGACGAGATCAGCCACTGGGCGGAATATGATTATATCCTGGTGAACGATGATCCCGGCCAGTGCCTGCACGAGATCCGATCCATCCTGACGACCGAGCGGCTGCGGCGGGAACGCCAGCGCGGGCTGGCCGGTTTCGTGCGGGATCTTCTGGCCGGCGAATGAGGGCAGGGGGCGCAGGCCCCCCGCCCACGTTCGTCAGATGCTGCGGCCGATCAGTTCCTTCATGATCTCGCTGGTGCCGCCATAGATGCGCTGCACCCGCGCGTCGCGCCACAGGCGGGCGATCGGATATTCGTTCATGTAACCCGCGCCGCCGTGCAGCTGCAGGGCCTTGTCGCAGATTTCCCACTGCAGCTCGGTGTGCCACAGCTTGGCGGCCGCGCCTTCATAGGCATCGAGTTCGCCGGCCATGTGCTTCTTCAGGCAGACGTCGAGGTGCGCCCAGCCCACTTGCAGCTTCGATTTCAGGTCTGCGAGCACGAAGCGCGTGTTCTGGAAATCGAGGATCGGCTTGCCGAACGCCTTGCGGTCGCGGACGAAGTTCACCGCTTCGTCGAAGGCGCGCTGGGCCCCGCCCATGGCGCCCACCGCGATGGAGAGGCGCTCCTGCGGCAGCTGGCTCATCAGATAGATGAAGCCCTGGTTTTCGGCACCCAGGCAGTTGGTGATCGGAACGCGGCAATCCTCGAAGAACAGCTCGGACGTGTCGGCCGAATTCTGGCCGATCTTGTCGAGGTTGCGGCCCTTGGAAAAGCCCGGCGTGCCGGTATCGACGATGATGAGGCTGGTGCCCTTGGAGCCTGCCTCAGGGTTCGTCTTTGCGACGACGATCACCATGTCGCAGTTCTGGCCGTTGGTGATGTAGGTTTTGGAACCGTTGATCACATAGTGGTTCCCATCCCGGCGGGCGGTGGTGCGCACGCCCTGAAGGTCTGATCCGGCACCGGGTTCCGTCATGGCGATGGCGGTGATGCACTCGCCAGAGATCATCTTCGGCAGATATTTCGCCTTCTGCTCATCCGAGCCATAGTTGACGATGTAATCCGCGACGATGTCCGACTGGAGCGTGATGCCTGCCGACGAGCCGAGATAGGCCAGTTCCTCGTCGATGACGGCGTTGTAGCCGAAATCGAGGCCGAGGCCGCCGAACTCTTCGGGGATGGTGGGGCACAGCAGCCCGGCTTCGCCGGCCGCGAGCCAGAACTGGCGATCGACGAGGCCGTCCTCTTCCCACCGGTCGAGGTTGGGGACGAGGTGCTTGTCGAAGAATTTGCGAACCTGATCGCGGAAGGCGTTGTGATCCTCGTTGAAGGCGGTGCGGCGGCTGATATCGAGCATGTCAGTGTCTCCTCTTGGATGCTGCGATGCCACATGCCGGCGCGTTCGCCACCTGTAGGGGTGGGGAGGGTGGAGCCGAACGGCTGCGTGCCAAGTGGCGCGCAAATGAAAAGGGCGGGGCACATGCCCCGCCCTTTCCCTGTTCACCGGGCTGTCGCCTAGAACTTCAGCTGGGCGCCAACATAGAAGAAGCGGCCCGTGTTGGTGTAGGGCGCGCCGGCTTCGGTGCCGAGCAGGTCGTAGGGCGGCAGCGCATCGAAGGCGTTGTCCACGCCCACGAACAGTGAGTGGTCGCCGATTTTCCCGTCGATGCGGAAGTCGTGGTAGGTGTAGGTTGGGTACCAGACCTTCGGGAAGTTGTCGGCGTTCGTCGGCGGACGATCCTGCTCGGAGAGCATGGTGCCGTAGTTCGGCGAGATCGTCATCTTGTCGATGTAGCGCAGCGTCCAGACGAAATCGATCGCCTTGTAGCCCAGCGTCATGTTCAGGCGGGCGTTCCATTCCGGATCGCCGAGCGTGCCCTTGATGCGGGTGCGGCGATTGGGTTCGGTGACCGAGGTGAACTGGTCACGCCCGAGCAGCCAGGCAACCGTGGCGCGGGCCGACAGGCGCCAGTCGCCCTGGCTGGGGTAGGTATAGGCCAGGTCGAAGTCCACGCCCTCCGTCGTCTGCCGCGCATAGTTGAACGGCCCTTGCAGGAAGGAGTTGCCGGTGGTGGCGAAGTTCGCCTGACCGCCCCCGTGCAGGACGTTCTGCTGGCCCGCGAAGGTGCCGTTCGGATTCCGCGTGATCGCCTTGCAGAACTGGTTGTCGATGCCGTCGGGGCTGTCGTAGCACTGGTTGATGATGGTCTGTGCGCCGATGGTGACGATCACATTGTCGATGTCGATGTTGTAGTAATCGACAGAGAGCGTCAGGCCGGGCACCCAGCGCGGCTGGAACACGCCGCCGACAGTCCAGCTGGTCGAACGCTCTTCTTCCAGCTCCGGGTTGCCGCCCGACAGGCCGACGATCCCGGAAGCAGGACGGTTGGTGAAGGGCTCGGTGGTGGTGGTGCCGCCCACCGCGAAGGTTTGCGTGGTCGGCACGCCGGCGGCCGCGCAGTTCGCCACCCGGTTCGGGTTGGCGTTGATGTTCTGCTGGCCGCAGGGGTCGATCAGGCCGTTCAGGAAGGTCTGCGCCGTCGATCCGAACAGATCCGTCTGGGTCGGCGCGCGGACGGCCTTGGCATAGCTGGCACGGAAGCGGGCATCCGGCACCGGGGCCCAGATGGCGCCGATGTTATAGGCCCAGACCGTGCCGGTGTTGCCAACATTGTAGTTGGACACGCGGGCCGCGCCTTCCAGCGACAGTTCATGGAAGAAGGGCATGTCCGCCAGGATCGGCAGGCGGATTTCGCCGAACCCGTCCCAGACTTCCAGCTTCGGCGGATCAAAGGTGGCGATGGCGTTCAGGAAGGTTCCGCCGCCGGCCGTGAACGGATCATAGGCGGAGAAGCTGTTTTCCTGCCGGTATTCGGCGCCCAGCGCAAAGCCGATGGGGCCGCCCGGCAGCTCGAACCATTTGCCGGAATCGCCCGACATGAAGGCAAGCGCGTTGAACTGTTCGGCCCACTGCTTCCGGGTGGATTCATGAACGATGTAGTTCAGCGCCGCGGGCGAAGGCTTACCGATCCCGAACAGGTTGATCGGCACACAGGCCGGGTCGTCGTTGGCGGGGTTGGCATCCGCATTCACGGCGCAGACGATCTGGTTGGCGCTGTTCAGCACGGCATTCACCGAACGGGTGAAGTTCGCGAGGTTCACGTTTCCGCGCGTGCGGTAGAAGGTGTCCGCGTGGCCGTAGTTCAGCGACACTTCGTAGCGCCAGGTGTCGAGGAAGTTGCCCTCAAGGCCTGTCACGATGCGATAGACATCGCGCTGGTGGTTTTCGCCCCGGCCGCCGAAATCGATGTTGAAGCGCTGCATGGTGAAGCCGGTGGCGCCGGGCGCCAGGCTCTGCACCAGCAGGGCGCGGGCCTGCGGGGTGAGGAAGGGGTTGTTGATGGAGAAGGTGGGGTTCAGCGCGCCTGAGGAGAAGGTCGGCTGCCCTTCCTGGATCGCTTCCGAGCGGACGAACTTGCCCTCGAAGAAGACGCGGGCGGCATCGCTGAACTCATAGGATGCGAGCAGGTTGCCGGTGTAGTTCGTCTGGCCGACCTGGAGAAGGCCGGTTTCGCGCAGCGTGGAGCCGGACCCGCCCTGGAAGTTGCCCGAGCCATAGGGGCGGAAATCCATCGTGCCCGTGTTCTTCACCAGCGTGCCATCCGGCGCGAACACGAAGATGTTGCCAAGCTCGGTGTAGTTCAGCGTGCCGTCTGCATTACGTGACGTGGGCGACAGCACACCCGAGCAGTTGAGAGCCCGACGGTCTGCCGAGCCGGTGCAGACGGAGGTGATGGCGCCGCCGGTGGAAATGCCGGCATTCTTGATGCCGGACAGCAGCGTCGTATCGGAAATGCCGTTGCCGGCCGCCGGCTCCGCCGTGTTGTTCAGGCCGGAGAAGGTGGTGTTCTCTGTCAGCTGGAACTGGCGGCGGCCGGAAAAGGCGCCCGTCTGCCCGTCGCGGTCGGAGAAGAACAGGGGCGGTGCCGAGCTGATCCCGACATTCGCGGCGATATTGCCGCGGCCGTCGGCGAAGTTCTTCCCGGCCGTGACGCTGAGGTAATAGTTTCCGCGATCGAAGCGCGAGGACACACCGGACTGTGCCCGGATTTCCAGCCCTTCATAATCCCGCTTGGTGATGAAGTTGACGACCCCGGCAACGGCGTCGGAGCCATAGAGGGCGGAGTTGCCGCCAGTCACGACATCGACGCGCTCAACCAGTTCCGACGGGATCGTGTTCACATCGACCGTCTGCTGGCCCGGCTGGGACGAGACATGGCGGCGACCGTTCTGCAGCACCAGCGTTCGGGACGTGCCCATACCGCGCAGATCCAGCGCGCTGATGCCGGCGGTGCCGATGAAGCGGCCGGAATTCTGCGTGCTGTAGGTGGGGCGGAACTGCGGCATCAGGTTCAGCGTGTCGCCCAGCGACACTTCGCCGGTTTCCCGCAGTTCCTGCGCGGTGATGGTGGAAATCGGCACCGCGGAATCGAGATTCGGGCGCGCGATCCGCGAACCCGTGACGACGATCATTTCGTCGGCGGTGGCGCCTTCCGCAGCGGCGGTGGCGGGTGCGGCCTGGGCGAATGCGGGCGCGGACGCGACGGCGGCCAGCGAGGCGCCGAGCAGAAGGAGTGAACGCATGGATTTTCCCCGAATCTGTCTGTCAGATGAACGAGGGATGGGGCAGGCGCGCCTGTCAGGAAAGTGTCATGTTTCGGTCCGGTTGGATTTACCGCAAATCCTGTTGCCGATTTGACACAATGCGACGGATCAGACCGTTCCCGAGGCCGTGAAACCTGTGATCTCGGCGTCGGAATAGCCCAGGTCCCGCAGCAGGGCCTGCGTGTCTTCCCCCAGTTGCGGCGCGGCACGCGCCGGCAGCCGCCGGCCATCCAGACGGATCGGATTGGCCAGCATCCGCAATTCGGCCTCCTGCGGATGCGGCACCTGATCGATCATCTGCTCCGCAACGGCGAAGGGGTTCTCCAGCGCCTGCCGGATGTCGTTGACGGGGGCGACGGGGCAGACGCCGCCCAGCAGGCTGAGCCAGTGGGTGGTGGGGGCCGTTTCGAAGATGCCATCCAGTTCGGCGGTCAACGCGTCGCGGTTGGCGAGGCGGGCGGCGACGGTGGCAAAGCGCGGATCTTCGGCAAGCCTGGGGGCGCCGATGGTCTCGACGAGGCGGCTCCAGAATTTGGGGAGCTGCGCCATCACGAACAGCCAGCCGTCTGCGGTGCGGAACAGCTGCGACGGTGTGACGGAGGGGTGGGCGGATCGCGGCGCCCGGCCGGTAACGTCGCCCCGGTTCAGATACCAGGTCGCGGGATAGCTGGTCTGGTGCAGGGCGGCGTCGAACAGGGAGATGTCGTAGTCGCGCCCCAGCCCGGTTGTGCGTGCGTCGAGAAGGCCGGCGAGCGTCGCCGTCGCCAGCATCTGGCCGGTCATATAGTCGACCATGGAAAGCCCGAAACGGGTCGGCGGCTGGCCCGGCTCTCCGGTGACGGAGAGGAAGCCCGTTTCGGCCTGCATCAGATAGTCATAGCCGGGCCATGCGGCGCGTTCATTGTGGCGGCCATAGGCGGAGGCGTGGACGCAGACGATGGCGGGCCGGATCGCGCCGAGCGCGGCATAGTCGATCCCAAGCTTTGCCGGCTGGTCACCCCGGGCGTTGTTGGTGACTGCATCGGCCGTCGCCACGAGCCGGTGCAGGATATCCCGCCCGGCGGGCGATTTCAGATCCAGCGTCAGCGACCGCTTGTTGAGGTTGAACGTCTGGAAGAAGAGGCTGTCGTGCGGGCCGAGGAAATGGGGGCCGGTGTCGCGCGCGCTGTCGCCGCTGCCCGGCGGCTCGATCTTGATCACCTCGGCGCCCAGCTGGGCCAGCATCATGGTGCCATAGGGGCCGGCGCCATAGGCCTCGACCGAGAGGATGCGGACACCCGACAGCGGCAGATGCATCAGGCCGGGTTCCGCTTGACCCACTGGCGGGCGACGATGATGCGCTGCATTTCGTTGGTGCCTTCCCCGATGATCAGCAGCATGGCGTCGCGGTAGAAGCGCTCCACCTCATAATCCTGGCTGAAGCCATTGCCGCCATGGATACGCATCGCTTCCTCGGCATTGTCTCGCGCGGCCTCGGATGCGAAATATTTCGCCATACCGGCTTCCATGTCGCACCGTTCGCCCCGGTCATAGGCGTCTGCCGCGTCCAGCGTGAGGAGGCGGGCGGCGCGGGCGCGGGTGACCATTTCGCCCAGTTTCAGCTGGATTGCCTGATGCTCGGCAATGGGTTTGCCCATGGCGCGGCGCTGCTGGGCGTAGGCGGTGGCGAGGTCGAGTGCGCCTTCGGCCATGCCCACCCCGCGGGCGGCCACATTGATGCGGCCCAGCTCCAGCCCGCCAGTTGCCTGATAGAAGCCCTGGCCTTCCACCCCGCCGATCAGCTGGTCCGCGGGGATGCGGACATTGTCGAGATAGATGGGGCCGGTATCGATCGCGCGATAGCCCATCTTGGGCAGCTTGGCTGGAGTGGAGAGGCCCTCGCGCGGCTTGTCGACGATGAACAGGCCCATCCCGGCGTGGCGCGGCTGGGCGTCCGGGTCTGTGCGGGCGAGGAGGGCGACGACATCGCCATTCACGGCGTTGGTGATCCAGGTCTTCTGGCCGTTCAGCACATAGTGATCGCCGTCGCGGCGGGCGGTGGTGCGGATGCCCTGAAGATCGGTGCCGGCATCCGGCTCGGTCAGGGCGAGGCCGCCGCGCAGTTCGCCGCTGGCGAGTTTCGGCAACCATTTCGCCTTCTGCTCGGGCGTTCCGGCGCGCTCGATGGCGTGGGCGAGCATCAGGTGCGAGTTGAAGATGCCCGTGGGCGCCATCCAGACGCGGCAGATGGCGGCGACGATCTTCACATAGGTGGTGGCCGGCAGGCCAAGGCCGCCCCATTGCTGGCCGATCGTGGCACCGAACAGGCCCAGATCCCGCATCTGGTCGATCAGATGTTCGGGATAGACGTCGTCGATGTCATGGCGTCTGGCAATCGGTTTCAGCTCGCGCTGGGTCCAGCGGTCGATGCTGTCCAGAAGCTGGGCTTCGAAAGCCGGGTCGATCGGGCGGGGGGCTGTGGCGGTGGCCATCGCGGACCTTTCAGAGGCTGTCGGGGCCATGGCCCCGTTTCCACACCAGCATGGTGCGCAGATAGGTGCAGATCACCGCGCCATGCTGGTTCCGCCCCGTGGTACGGATGGTGACGATGCCCTGCGCGGGGCGCTTTTCGCTGTCGCGCAACTCCGTCACTTCGCTTTCCGCATACAGCGTATCGCCATGGAAAACGGGGTGGGGCAGGCGGATATCCGTCCATCCCAGGTTGGCGACGGCCTTGGCGCTGACATCGGACACCGACATGCCGGTGAGGATGGCGAGCGTGAGGGTGGAGACGACGAGCGGGCGGCCGAACTCGGTTTTCGCGGCATATTCATGATCGAAATGCAGCGGGTGGCTGTTCATGGTGAGAAGGGTGAACCATGTGTTGTCCGCCTCTGAGATTGTGCGGCCGGGGCGGTGTTCATAGATGTCGCCCACGCGGAAATCCTCGAACCAGCGGCCCTGGCTTTCCCGATATCTGCCCGGGGCGATCTCGATTGCGGCGTCGCGCATGGGGTTCCCTTCCGCGATCACGAAAGGACGGGCGGCCGCGCCTGTCAACACTGGCAGATGTGGGATTGACTGCAAGAAGCGGGGCGCATGCGCCGGGCTTGACCGGCCACGATCCGGGCGCAAACTGATGCGGAAGGATCCGGAATGGCGATGAACGTGACGGAACAGGATTGGCGCGACCTGGCCGTGGAAGCGCGCGACCGGGCGGCGGACGGGCGCGTGTGGTTCGGCGTGGTGACAACCGGCATCTATTGCCGGCCCAGCTGCCCGGCGCGGACGGCCCGGCGCGAGAACCGGCGCTGGTTCACCAGCCCGGATGCCGCGGAAGCCGCCGGCTATCGGGCCTGCCTGAAATGCCGGCCCCGGGAGATCGGGGTGGATCCAGTCGCGCGGGCGTGCCGGCTGATCGAACAGGCGGAGACCATGCCGTCGCTTGAGGACATGGCCGCTGCCGCAGGGCTGTCCCCTTTCCATTTTCATCGCCGCTTCAAGGCGGAGACCGGCGTGACCCCGCGCGCATGGGCGGCGGCGGCACGGGCGGCGCGGCTCCAGGCCGGGCTGACGGCAGGCTCCAGCGTGACCCAGGCGATCCATGGCGCGGGCTATGAAAGCGCGGGCCGGGCCTATGCGGAGGCCGGGGAACGGCTGGGGATGGCGCCCCGGCGGGTGCGGGCGAAGGGCCTGGGAGAGCGCATCCGCGCGGCCGTCGCCATGACGTCGCTTGGGTGCCTGCTGGTTGCGGCGACGGATGTTGGTGTCGTTCGGATCGCCTTTGGTTCGGAAGCGGAGCTGATGGACGGCCTGAGGCGGGATTTCGCCCGCGCCGAGATCGTGACGGGAGATGCCGCGTTCGGCGCGACCGTTTCAGCCGTAGTGACGCTGGTGGAAGAGCCTGCCCGTGCAGGCAATCTGCCGCTGGACATCAGGGGAACGGCGTTTCAGCAGCGGGTATGGGCGGCGTTGCGCCGGATACCCGCGGGCGTGACGGCGACCTATGCCGAGATTGCCGAGGCGATCGGGGCGCCGAAAGCCGTGCGGGCGGTGGCAGGCGCCTGCGCCGCCAATGATCTGCTGCTGGCCATTCCCTGCCATCGCGTCGTGCCGGCGGCGGGCGGAACCGGTGGCTATCGCGGCGGCGCGGACCGCAAGGCCGCGTTGCTGGTGCGGGAAAAGCGGCTGTACTGAAGGAGGAGGGCGCGATGCTGCGTTGGCTGTTTCTGGGGCTGGGCATCGCGGCGTCGCCGCCGGCCGCCCAGTCGACCGACAGCCTGGGCTGGATGGCCGGGGACTGGGTTGAGGTTGGCGCCGATGGGCTGACGGAAGAGAGCTGGCTGCCGCCGCGCGGCGGGCTGATGCTGGGGATGAACCGCGCCGGCAAGGACGGCGGGCGGCTGTCCTTCGAGTTCACCCGCATTGCCGACGGGCCGGATGGACGGCCCGTGTTCCATGCCCAGCCGGGCGGCGCGTCGCCATCCGCCTTCCCCGCTGTTGAGGTGAGGGTGCAATCGGTGACGTTCGAAAACCGGGCGCATGATTATCCGCAGCGAATCCGTTACTGGCGGGATGGCGACCTGCTGATGGCGGAAATCAGCCTGGCGGATGGAACAAGGCCGGTTCGCTGGCGGTTCGGGCGCAGGCGCTGACGAGTGGCGTTCATCGAACGGGCGTTGAAGGGCGCGCCCATGTCCGCGAGGGCGAGAGGGAAGGGAGACTGACATGAAGCATCTGATCCTGGCCGCACTGATGGTGGCGGCCCCCGCCGTGGCGCAGATATCGGCGGCCGATGCCGTTTCGGCGCCGGGGAGGGCCCCGGCCGACGTGGCGCTGGATGCCGGGCGGAAGCCGGCGGAGATGCTGGGCTTCGCGGGGCTGAAGCCGGGGGATCATGTGTTCGACGTGATGGCGGGCGGGGGCTATTACAGCCGCCTGGCTGCCGCCGTGGTGGGGCCAAAGGGGGCGGTGTTCGCCTTCGTGCCGGATTCCTATCTGAAGGACGCGAAGGTTGCGGCCGGGTGGGAAGCGACCATTTCGGCCGCCCCGCAGGTGAAGGTGGTGAAGGGCGTGCCCGACAGCCTGGCCTTTCCCGCCGGGCTGGATCTCACGCTGTTCCACCTGACCTATCATGATCTCTACTGGGAGAGCGAGAAATATGGCTATCCCCGCTCGGACCCGGCCAAGTTCCTGAAGAGCCTGTATGCCGCCACGAAACCCGGCGGACGGGTGCTGGTGGTCGATCATGTGGGCAGCGCTGGCGTCGACCCACGGGTTGAGGCGGAAAAGACGCACCGCATCGACCCGGCTGTCATTGAACGGGATTTTCCCGCTGCCGGGTTCCGGCTGGTGACGCAGTCCGACCTGTTGCGGAATCCGGGCGACGATATCTCGAAGCTGGTGTTCGACCCCACAGTGCGGGGCAAGACGGACCGGCGCGTCTGGCTGTTCGAGAAGCCGGCTTCATGAGGGCCGGGCAGGTGGCCGGCTGCCCCGGCACAAGGCCGGGGCAAACCTGATCCTCAGTGGGTCGTCACCGGCTCCAGCTTTTCAGCGAGGATGGTGAGGCCCTTTTCGGAGACTTCCGCGAAGCCGCCTTCGACATGGATGCGTTCCGGCGCAGCGCCGGCCGACGCATAGATCGCGATCTCGCCCGGGCGGATCGTGCTCATCATCGGGGCGTGACCGGCGAGAACGCCGAAATCACCGTCCGTACCGGGGACGACGACCATATGGACCGGGCCGGAGCGGACGAGCCGCTCCGGCGAGACCAGTTCGAAGTGGAGATCGGCCATCAGGCGGCCTCTGCTGCCAGACGCTGGGCCTTTTCGACCGCCTGCTCGATGGTGCCGACCATGTAGAAGGCAGCTTCGGGCAGATGATCATATTCGCCGTTGGCGATCGCCTTGAAGCCCTTGATCGTGTCCGCCAGCTGCACGAACACGCCGGGCTGGCCGGTGAACACTTCGGCGACGTGGAACGGCTGGCTGAGGAAGCGCTGGATCTTCCGCGCGCGGGCGACCGTCAGCTTGTCCTCTTCCGACAGTTCATCCATCCCCAGAATGGCGATGATGTCCTGAAGAGACTTGTACTTCTGCAGG
>NZ_JAYRCW010000068.1:0-13820 GCF_041909755.1 Sandaracinobacter sp. | reverse complement strand
AGCTGGGCGTCGCCATCGTCACCGCCGGCCCCGGCTTCACCAACGCCCTGTCTGCCATCGCCAACGCCCGTCTGGATGGCACGCCGATGCTGGTGATCATCGGCGCCCCGCCGCTCAGGGAGCAGGAAACCAACCCGTTGCAGGGCGGCATCGACCAGATCGCCGCCGCCCGGCCGCTCGCGAAATGGGCGCTGTCCATTTCGTCCACGGAACGCATTCCCGATCTCGCGGCACTCGCCATCCGCAAGGCGATGACGGCCCCCTGCGGCCCGGTCGTCCTCGAACTGCCGATCGACGTGCTGCACATGAGCGTGCCCGAAGCCCGCGCCACGCCGCCCGCGGGCGTCAATGTGCGCCCTCATTCCGCCCCGGCCCCGCAAGAGGCCGCCTGCCTCGCCGATCTCGTGCGCGCTGCCAGACGCCCGGTGCTGATCGCCGGGCTGGAGGCCGCGAACGCCCGCACGGCAGAGGCTGTCCGCGCGCTGGCCTCGCGCCTTGCCATTCCCGTTTTCGCCAAGCCGCAGGCGTCAGGCCTGCTGCCCCCCGGCCATCCGTCGGATGGCGGCGCGCCGGGCAGCATCGGCGCCTTCCCGCTGCTGGGCATCGAACAGCCCGATCTCGTCATCCTGCTCGGCGCAAAGATGGGCCTGATGCTGGGCGGCCGGTCCGGCCTCGTCGTGCCGGATGCCGCCCGCCTTGCCCATATCCACAGCGATGCGGCGGAAATCGGCCGCATCCGTGATGTCGATGTGGGGATCGCGGCCGACACCGCCGAAGCGGTCCGGGCGCTGGATGCAGCACTCGGCGCGGACGTGCCCGATTTCTCTGACTGGCGGACCGCCGCCACCTCCGTCCGGGCTGCGATGGCGGCCGCCTTCCCGGAAACCGAAACGGCAGACGCGATCCACCCCTATCATGCCGCACTCGCCGTCGCACAGGCGGCAGGGCCGGATGCCGCCTATGCCTTCGATGGCGGCGAGGCGGCCTCCTGGGGCACCGATGTCGCGCAGGTCACCGCGCCGGGTCGCATCGTCAGCCACGGCTATCTTGGATGCCTCGGCATCGGCCCCGGTTTCGCGATCGGCCTTCAGGCCGCGCATCCCGGCCGACGGGTCATCCACATGACGGGCGATGGCGCCTTCGGCTTCCACCTGCAGGAGCTGGATTCGATGGTGCGCCACGGCCTGCCCATCGTCACGGTCGTGATCAACAACCAGGTCTGGGGCATGTCCATCCATGGCCAGCAGATGATGTTCGGCGGCAACTACAGCGTCATCACCCGGCTGGGCGGCGCGCACTATGCCGACATCGCATCCGCATTCGGCTGCCACGCGGAACGGGTCACGCGCTTTGCGGATATCGCGCCCGCCATGGACCGCGCGCTTGCCGCCAACCGCCCCGCACTGGTGGAAATCATGACGGATCCGGCCATCGTCCACCCCGTCACCGTCTCCATGCTGGGCCAGGTGGAAGAGGGCAGCGCCGACATCATGATCCCCTATTACGAGAATATTCCGGCCTGACCCGATGGCCCTGTCCGCCCGAACACGCGAAGCCCGCCGCCGCCATCTGGTGGATTCGGCCACCGGCCTCATCCGCGACGGCGGCGGGGCGGGATTCTCCATGCTGCAACTGGCGGACCGGGCCGGGGTCAGCCCGGCGACTCCCTACAATCTGCTGGGTTCGAAGTCGGAACTTCTCCGCCTGATCGTGGCAGACGAGTTCAACTCGTTCGTCGCCCGCCTCGGTGGCCTGCCACCCCTCGCGCCGCTGGCACGCCTGCTGGCGGCGGCCGACGCCGTGGTCGTTCATTACTGCGCCGATCAGGCCTTCTATCGCGGCCTCTACCTGTCGGCGGGCGGCGCGGAAGGCGGCGAACTGCGCACGCTGATGCAGCAGCAGGGTCAGCAGCTGTGGCGGCAGATGGTGGAGGCAGCCATCACATCCGGGTGCCTGAAGCCGCTCGTCCCGCCGGATGCCCTTACCGATGCCCTGCTTCGCACCATCGGCGCCGTCACCGAAGCCTGGCTGGCGGACGGGTGGGGGGCCGACCGGTTCGCGGCGGAAATGGCGCTGTCGGCGCGGCTGCTGTTTGCAGGTCTTTCGGCCGAACCCCTGCTGCCCGTTGCACAGCCGCAAAGCGCCATGCCACAGACGGGTTGAAAACTCTCAAGGGAAGGCCGCAGATGCCCGCAATCCGACACCTCCTCATCCTCGGCCTGCTTGCGGCGGGCACCGGGGCCAGCGCGCAGAACGCCAATTTCGGGCCGGGGCCGGTGTTCCGGGATTTCGGCCTGATCGCGATGGTTCCCGGCGCCAGCCGGCCGGGGCCAGACAGCCGCTTCTCCATCGCATTCGACATCAGCGAGCGTGCGGAGCCGGGCAAGATCAATCGCGGCATCAACAGCGCTGCCCGCTTCATCAACATGGCGGTCGCCAGCGGCGTGAAGCCGGAAAACATCCGCCTTGCACTCGTCGTCCACGGCCCGGCGTCGAACGACCTGCTGAATCCGGCCGCCCATGCGGCCCGGCACAAGGGCGCGGCGAACGGCAGCGCGGATGCGATCACCCAGCTGCTGAAGCACAATGTTCGCGTCATCCTGTGCGGGCAAAGCCTCGCGGCCCATGAATTCGATCCGAATGAGCTGCTGCCCGGCGTCGAACTGTCGCTTTCCGCCATGACGGCGCATGCCCAGCTTCAGCAGCAGGGCTATACGCTGAACCCCTTCTGACGGCTCCCCGACTTCGATAGTCCCCACGGCGCGCAACCCGCGATAGGCTGCCCGGCAGGAGAGGGAGAGCGCGCATGCATGACCTGCTGATCCGGGGCGCGACCGTCGTGGACGGCTCTGGCGGGCCGCGTTTCACGGCGGATGTCGCCATCGACGGGGATCGCATCGCAGATGTCGGCCGCATCACCGGCCCAGCCCGGCGGGAGATCGACGCCGACGGCCTGCTGCTGACACCCGGCTGGGTCGATATCCACACCCATTATGACGGCCAGATCAGCTGGTCGTCGCGCGTCGATCCCTCCTCCTCGCTGGGCGCGACCACCGTCGTCACCGGCAATTGCGGCGTCGGCTTCGCCCCCGTCCGCCCGGCCGAGCACGACAGGCTGATCCGGCTGATGGAGGGTGTAGAGGACATTCCCGGCGCGGCGTTGCACGAGGGCCTGTCCTGGGAATGGGAGAGTTTCGCGGACTATATGGATGCGGTGGACAGCCGCCCGCACGACATCGATGTCGCGGTTCAGCTGCCGCACGGTGCGCTGCGCGTCTATGTGATGGGCGAACGCGGCGCCGCCCGTGCGGACGCGACGGCCGCCGAGTGCGCCGCCATGCGCGCCCTCACGGCGGATGCGATCCGGGCCGGGGCCATCGGCTTTTCCACCACCCGCACGATGGTTCACCGCACGGCAGACGGGGATCTGACCCCCACGGTCGGTGCCGCCCGCGCAGAGATGGAGGCGATCGCGCGCGGCATCGCGGACGCCGGTACCGGCGTGATCCAGTGGGTGTCCGACTTCCTCGATCTCGAAGCGGAGTTCGCGCTGATCGAGGATATGACCCGGCTGTCCGGCCGGCCGCTCAGCTTCTCTCTCGTGCAGGCCGATGTCGTGCCGCAGGCGTGGCGGATGCTGCTGGACCGCACCTCGAAAAGCGTGGCGAACGGCCACCCCATCAAGGCGCAGGTGGCTGGTCGCCCGGTCGGCCTGCTTCTCGGGCTCGAAGGCTCGGTGAACCCCTTCGCCAGCCGTCCCTCGTGGAAGGCGATCGCAGACAGGCCGCTGGCGGAAAAGGTCCGGACGCTCCGTGACCCCGCATTCCGCGCCCGCCTGCTGGCGGAGGATCCCTTGCCGGATCACCCCTTCGTCAACTCCGTCGTGGCGATGCCGCACCGCATGTTCCGCGTGGGCGAGCGGATCGATTACGAGCCGCGCGCAGACACCAGCATCGCCGCAGAGGCCGCCGCCACCGGCCGCCCCATCCTCGACCTCGTCTATGATGCCCTGCTGGAGGACGATGGCCGCTCCTTCCTGTTCTTCCCCATGCACAACTATGCCGACGGCGACCTCGAGCCCGTGCGCGAAATGATCCGGCACCCCCACACGCTGCCCGGCCTGTCGGATGGCGGCGCGCATGTCGGCGCCATCTGCGACGTCAGCCTGCCCACCTTCATGCTGACACACTGGTGCCGCGACCGCACGCGCGGCCCCCGGCTGGACCTGGAAGAGGTTGTCCGCCAGCAGACAAGCGCCACGGCGCAGGCTGTCGGCTTCCGGGATCGGGGCATAGTCGCGCCCGGCTATCTTGCCGACCTGAACCTCATCGATTTCCCCAACCTCCAGCTGGGCAGGCCGTGGATGGCGCATGATCTGCCCACGGGTGCGCGGCGGCTGATGCAGGGCGCGACAGGCTATGTCGCCACGCTGAAATCCGGCGCGCCCATTTTCGAACAGGGCACCGCGACCGACGCGCTGCCGGGCCGGCTGGTGCGCGGCGCAACAGAGGCACCGAAGGGAACAGCCCGATGATCAAGCTCAGCTTCTGCCTCCACCGCCTGCCGAACCTCAGCCGGGAGGCGTTCCAGCAATACTGGTTCGATGTGCATGCGCCGCTGGTCCGCTCTGTCGCCGGCGTCCTCAACATCCGCCGCTATGTCCAGTCCCACAGCCTGTCCGATCCGGCGCTCGGCTTCGGCGCACAGGCCCGCGGCTCCGCTGGCCTCGAATATGATGGCGTCGCGGAACTCTGGTGGGATGATCTCGAAAGCCTGATGGCGCCCGGCGCCTCGGAAGAGGGCAGGGCAGCCGGCCTCCTGCTGCTGGAGGACGAGCGCAGGTTCATCGACTTGCCGCGCTCGCCGATCTTCTTCGTGACGGAACGGCAGGTGATCTGACAGGCTTCTGATCGGCCCGTTTTCGACAAATGGCGACTGTCGAAAACTGGCCGGTGGCCTTCGCATTTCGGGCATGACAGTCTGATGTCACCGCCCGGGTTCCTCCGGGCTCCGATTTTGCCAGAGGCCGCCTGGATGCTCCACCTGCAGAATGTCACCCACGTCTATCCCAACGGCACCCGCGCCCTTGATGATGTGACGCTGTCGATCCCCAAGGGCATGTTCGGCCTGCTCGGCCCCAACGGCGCAGGCAAGTCCACGCTGATGCGCACGGTCGCCACGCTTCAGACGCCGACATCCGGCAGCATCCGCTTCGGCGACATCGACGTGATCGCCAATCCAGAGGCTTTGCGCACGCGCCTCGGCTATCTGCCGCAGGATTTCGGCGTCTATCCGCGCGTCTCTGCCTACGACATGCTGGAACATATGTGCGTGCTGAAGGGCATCGCAACGGCGGCCGAACGCAAGGCGACGGTCGAAACGCTCCTCAACCAGACCAACCTCTGGACGGTCCGCAAGAAGGCGATCGCGGGCTTTTCAGGCGGCATGCGCCAGCGCTTCGGCATCGCCCAGGCGCTGATCGGCAACCCCGATCTCATCATCGTCGACGAACCCACCGCCGGGCTGGACCCGGAAGAGCGCAACCGCTTCCTGAACCTGCTGGCGGAAATCGGGGAGAATGTCGTCGTCATCCTCTCCACCCACATCGTGGAGGATGTGGCCGACCTCTGCCCCCGGATGGCGGTGCTGGCCGGCGGACGGATTCAGCTGGAGGGCGCGCCGCACGATCTCATCGAAAAGACGCGCGGCACCGTCTGGGCGAAGGCCATCGCGCGCGACCAGCTCGAAGCCTATTCCGCCAGCCGCGAGCTGATCTCCACGCGCCTGTTCGCCGGGCGCACCATCATCCACATCCTGTCCGAAGGCGATCCGGGCGACGGCTTCGCGCCGGTGGATGGCGGTCTGGAAGACGTCTATTTCGCGACGCTCGCGAAGACCCGCCGCGCCGCGTTCGCGAACGCAGCCTGAGGCCCGCCCATGTTCGCCCACATCGCCGCCTTCGAGCTGCGCTACCAGCTCCGCAACCCGGTCTTCTGGGTCGTCTCCATCCTCTTCTTCCTGCTCACCTTCGGGGCCACCACGATCGAGCAGATTTCGATCGGCTCGGGCGGAAACGTCAACGTCAACAGCCCCTTCGCCATCCTCCAGATCCATCTGGTGCTGTCGATCTTCTTCATGTTCGTGACGACGGCCTTCGTCGCCAACGTGATCGTGCGGGATGATGAATCCGGCTTCGGCCCGATGGTGAAATCCACGCGCGTCACCCGGTTCGACTATCTGATGGCCCGCTTCCTGGGGGCGTTCGTCGCGGCCTCCATCGCGTTTCTGGTGGTGCCCTTCGCCATCTGGCTGGGCAGCTTCATGCCCTGGGTCGATCGGGAAACCGTCGGGTCCAACCTGTTTGCCCATTATGCCTTCGCCTGGGCGTTCATAGCGGTTCCCAACATCCTGCTGACGTCCGCGATCTTCTTCGCCGTCGCCACGCTCACCCGATCGATGATGTACAGCTATCTGGGCGTCGTGGTGTTCCTGGTGATCTATCTGGTGGTCACCGGCATCCTGCGCAGCAAGCCCGAGCTTCGGGATGTCGCCGCCTTCGTCGAGCCCTTCGGCTTCGGCGCCATCGGCAACGCGACCCGCTACTGGACTGCAGCCGAACGCAATGCGCTGATGCCGCCCGTTGACGGCCAGCTGCTGTGGAACCGGCTGATCTGGTTCGGTGTCGCGATGGCGGCGCTCGCCTTTGCCTATGCCCGCTTCTCCTTCAGCGAGAAGGGCGCCTCCCGCCGCTCGCTCGCACGGCAGGCCCGCCGGGCCAAAAAGCTCGCGGCGACCGCGCCGCAGATTGTCTCGTCGCTGCCCGCCGCCCGCCCGCAGCAGGCCTGGTGGCCCCGCCTTGTCGAACGCACCCGCTTTGAAATGGTGCAGGTGTTCAAAAGCCCTGCCTTCATGGTGCTGGTGCTGATCGGCCTGTTCAACGCGGGCGGCTCGCTCTGGTACGCGAACGAGATCTACGGCACGCCCGCGCGCCCGCTCACCTTCGCGCTGATCGAGCTGCTGATCGGCAGCTTCAGCCTCATCCCACTCATCATCGCCATCTATTACGCGGGCGAGCTGGTCTGGCGGGATCGCGATCGCAAGATGCACGAGATCATCGACGCGACCTCGCTGCCCAACTGGGCCTATCTGGTGCCCAAGACGCTGGCCGTCACCGCCGTGCTGTTCGCAACCCTCGTCATCTCGGTGGTCGCCGCCGTCCTCATCCAGCTGATCCGGGGGCAGACGAACATCCAGCTCGGCCAATATGCGCTGTGGTACATCCTGCCCCTCACGGTGGACATGCTGATTCTCGCCGTGCTGGCCGTGTTCGTTCAGGCCCTCAGCCCCAACAAATATGTCGGCTGGGCGATCATGGTGGTCTATCTCGTCTCCACCATCACCCTCACCAACATGGGCTTCGAACACCCGCTCTACCAATATGGCTCCACAGGCCGCGTCCGCTTCTCGGACATGAACGGGGATGACATCGGCGGCGGAAGGGCCTGGTGGCTGCGGTTATACTGGGGCGCATTCGCGCTGATGCTCGCCGTCCTGGCGCACCTGCTGTGGCGGCGCGGAACGGCCGTTTCACTGAAGGCGCGGCTGCAGCGCCTGCCGGCCCGGCTCCGGGGCGTTCCGGGGCTCCTTCTTCTGGGCGGATTGGCCGTCGCCGCCGCCAGCGGGGCCTTCATCTATCACAACACCAACGTGCTGAACGACTATCGCACGCAGGACGATGTGGAGGCCTGGCTCGCCAGCTTCGAACGCACATATCTGAAACATGAAAAGCTGAAGCAGCCGGCCATCCGCGACGTGAAGCTGAACGTCGATCTGCACCCGGCCGACAGGCGGGCCGACATCACGGGCCGCTACAGCCTCGTCAACGACACGGGCGCGCCCGTCACCGATCTTCACGTCCGCTTCTTCAACCGCGACCTTCAGGTGAAATCCCTGTCCGTCGCGGGCGCCAGGCTGCTGTCGGACGATGCGGAACATGGCTACCGCATCTACCGCTTCGAAACGCCGCTTGCGCCGGGCGCCACCACCACGCTCGATTTCCAGACGCGCATCTGGCAACAGGGATTCCCGGCGAGCGGGGACAGCACCGGCATCATCCCGAACGGCAGCTTCCTCAACAATTCCGCTTTCGCGCCGTCGATCGGGATGAACCGATCCGGCCTTCTCAGCGACCGGGTGAAGCGCCGCAAGCAGGGCCTGCCGCCCGAACTGCGCCCGGCAAAGCTGGAGGATCTTTCGGCAACGGATCGCAACTATGTCGGCGACGCCGACTGGATCTCGGCCGATGTCACGGTCACCACAGACGCGGACCAGACCGCGATTGCACCGGGCGACCGGGTCTTCGAAAGCGTGAAGGATGGCCGCCGGACCGCCCGTTTCGTCTCGAAGGGGCCGATCCTGAACGCCTTCTCGATCCAGTCGGCCCGCTATGCGGAAAAGAGCATGGACGCCGACGGTGTGAAGCTGACGGTGTTATACCACCCCGGCCACGACGCCAATGTCGACACCATGCTGAAGGCGATGAAGGAAAGCCTGGATTATTATCGCGCAAACTTCGGACCTTACCAGTTCAATCACGCCCGCATCATCGAATTCCCCGGTTATGAAACCTTCGCCCAGGCCTTTGCGGGCACCATGCCCTATTCGGAATCCATCGGCTTCCTCGCGGACACCTCCGATCCCGAAGCCATCGATTACCCCACCTATGTGACCGCCCATGAAGTTGCCCACCAATATTGGGCGCACCAGATCATCAGCGCAGACATGCAGGGCGGCACAATCTGGGTGGAAACGCTCGCGCAATATTCCGCGCTGATGGTGATGAAAAAGCTCTACGGCGAAGACAAGATCCGCCGGTTCCTGAAGTATGAGCTCGACAATTACCTCAGGAACCGGGGCGGCGAGGTGGTCGAGGAACTGTCCCTCAACCGGGTCGAGAACCAGGGCTATATCCATTACCGCAAGGGCTCGCTGGCGCTCTACCTGCTGGCAGACCGGCTGGGCGAGGACAGGGTGAACGCCATGCTGGCGGACATGCTGAACCGCTACCGCTTCACTGGCCCGCCCTATCTCCGCTCGACGACGCTGGTGGACGGCTTCAAGTCGCTGGCCCGCACGCCGCAGGAACGGCAGCTGGTCGAAGACCTGCTGGAACGGATCACTATCTTCGATCTGAAGGCTTCAGGCGCCACCACCCGCAGGCTGCCCGACGGAAGCTGGGAAACCACGCTCACCGTCTCAACGTCCAAGGCTTATGCCGATGGGAAGGGCAAGGAAACGGTGGCCCCGCTTTCGGATGTGATCGATGTGGGCCTCTTCAGGGCACGGCCGGGGCAGGGCGCCTTCTCGAAGTCCGACGTGATCCGGATGGAGCGCCGCCCTGTCCGCACCGGCGAACAGAAGATCGTGATCATTACGAAGGACAAGCCCGCCTTCGCCGGGATCGACCCCTACAACAAATATGTGGACCGCAATTCCGACGACAATGTGATCGACGTGACCGGCTGAATCCCGGCCGGTCCACCCCCGCCTACATCCGCCGTTCATTTTCTTCCGGCAATGGCCGGGGGATCGGCGGCTCCTCCCGCGTAACCACGGTGTGTCCATGTTCAAGTCCACGGCCGCGAGCGCCGCCTTCACCCTCGTCAGCCTCTCCGTCCCCGCCTCCGCCCAGGATGCGCCGGCGGCGGCCGTTCCCGAACCGCAGTCGGTTCCCGCCACACCGGCGGCCGATGCCGACATGGGGGAGGATATCGTCGTCGTCGCCGGCCGGCCGCGCGGCTCGATCGTTTCCGATGTGCAGCCCGAACTGGTGCTGAACCCGGCCGACATCCGCGCCTATGGCGCCAGCAGCATGGCAGACCTGCTCACCCAGCTGTCACCGCAGACCAGCAGCGGCCGGGGCAGGGGCGGGGAAATGCCTGTGGTGCTGCTGAACGGCCGCCGCATTTCCGGCTTCCAGGAAATCCGCTCGATCCCGCCCGAAGCCATCGTCCGGGTAGAGGTGCTGCCAGAGGAAACCGCGCTCGCCTATGGCTATCGCGCCGATCAGCGGGTTGTGAACTTCGTGCTTCGCCCCCGTTTTCGCGCCACCACTGCAGAGTTCGAGATCGGCGCGCCCACGGCTGGCGGCCGCCACGAAAAGGAAGTCGAAGCCTCCGTCCTGCGCATCAACAATGATGATCGCATCCTCATCGACTTCTCGCTGGATCGCGCGACCTCTCTGCTGGAAAGTGACAGGAACATCCAGCAGACGCCGCCCACGCTTCCCTACGCGCTTGGCGGCAACATCATCTCCACGGTCGAAGGCGGGGAAATCGATCCCGCCCTGTCCGCTCTCGCCGGGCAAACGGTCACGGTCGCCGCAGTTCCCGCCTCCGCCGCCGCCAGCGCCCCCACGCTTGCCGATTTCGCGGCGGGCGCGAACAGCCCCAACAGCACCGATATCGGCCGCTACCGCACCCTGCTTCCTGAAATCGCCGACATCAGCGGCGGCGCCAGCATCACCCGTCCGCTCAGCGGAAAGACGCAGATGACGCTGTCGGCCCGCGTCACAGCCGCAAGCTCGGAAAGCCGCCTCGGGCTCCCCGTCACCGATGTCACGCTTCCCGCCGGCAATCCCTACTCGCCCTTCGCGGCGGATACGCGCCTCGTCGGCTATACGACGGTTCGCGGTCCTCTCGTCCGCGATGCGGACAGCTGGACGGGCCGCCTCGCCGCGGCCTTCAATGGCGATGTGAACGGCTGGCGCTGGTCCGTCACCGCCAGTCACGACCATGATGAATCCCGCACGCTGACAGACAGGTCGCTCGATCTCAGCGAAAGCCAGGCCCGGCTCGATGCGCTGGATCCCGGCTTCAATCCTTTCGCGGAAAACGCGCTGAACGGTCCGCTCAACCGCGATCGCTCCGGCTCCAATTCGGATCGCAGCCTGGTGGAGGCGGTGGCCAACAACCGCATCCTCGATCTGCCGGCGGGCGGCCTTTCCACCAGTTTCAAGCTGGGCCTTGATCATCGCGATCTCGAAACCTTCACCCGGATCGGCGGGCTTGGGCAGGAAACGAACCTGAAACGCACGGAAGGCACCGCGCAGATGAGCGTGGATCTTCCGCTCACCAGCCGTCGCCGCGATGTGGGCGCATTTCTCGGCGACCTCAGCGTCAACGGCAATGTCGAAACCAACCAGCTGTCCGATTTCGGCAATCTCGTCACCTGGGGGGGCGGCATCACCTGGCGCCCCGTCGAAATCGCCCAGTTCATCGCCTCCTACACGTCGGAAGATGGCGCGCCTTCCATCCAGCAGCTGGGCAATCCGCTCGTCACCACGCCCAACGTCCGTGTGTTTGACTATGCCACCGGGCAGACTGTGGAGATCACCCGGATCGACGGCGGCAATCCCGATCTGTCGGCGGATCGCCGGCAGGTCTGGAAATTTGGCGGCCGCCTCAGCCCGATCAAGGACACGGATTTCAGCCTTCAGGCTGATTATGTCCGCACCAAGGTCACCGGCCCGATTTCCGGCTTCCCCACCGCGACGGCCGAAATCGAAGCCGCATTTCCGCAGCGTTTCCTGCGCGACGCGGACGGACAGCTGCTGCTGATCGACAACCGCCCCGTCAACTTCCAGCGCTCCGACAAGTCGGAATTGCGCTGGGGCTTCAACTTCTCGGAACGGCTGGAGCCGACCAAGGCGGAGCGCGCCGCGATGGAACGCCGCCGGGCAGAGCTGGAAAAGCTGCGGGCCGAAGCGCAGGCCAGCGGCAAGCCGATCCCCGGCATTCCGGCCTGGATGCAGCAACGCCCGCAAGGCGCGCCGTCCGGGGCTCCGGCGGGCGGTCCACCGCCCGGCGGCGCGCAGGCGGGCTCCGGCGGGCCACCGCGCGGGCCGATGATGGGCGGCGGCTTCGGGGAAGGGCGCTTCCAGCTTTCGCTGTTCCACACCTGGCGCTTCACCGACACGATCCTGATCCGCGATGGCGTGCCCGAACTGGATCTGCTGAACGGCTCCGCCACGGGCAGCAGCGGCGGCGTTCCGCGCCACCTGCTCGAGGCGCGTGCGGCAATCAACAAGAACGGCCTCGGCGCCCGCCTGACAGCGAACTGGCAAAGCGGCACCGACGTGCTGGTGAACCCCGGCGGCGCACCCGCAGACGAAGATCTGCATTTCTCCAGCCTCACCACGGTCAACCTCAGGCTGTGGGCGGATCTGGGCCAGCGTTTCGATCTGGTGCGCAAGGCCCCCTGGCTGCGCGGCACCCGCATCTCGTTCGGCGTGGACAATCTGTTCGACGACCGGATCGACGTGCGCAGCCGCGCAGGCGACACCCCGCTCAACTACCAGCCCGATCTGATCGATCCGGTCGGCCGTCGCGTCGAACTCTCGATCCGGAAGCTGTTCTTCTAGGCGAAACCCCCTCCCGAAAGGGAGGGGCGCGGTCAGCGCGTCAGCTGCCCAGCGGCGACAGAAGGATCAGCGCCACCGTCGCCAGAAAGACGATGGCCGTCACGATCCGGTCCAGGCCGACGCCTTCGTCGGCATGGGCCTTTTCGGCATGGGCGGCGATATCCACCGGCTGAAGGCGGGAGTCCTTGTCCATGGGCCACAGTCTGGCCCTGCCTCCACCGGCCCGCAAACGAGCATCGCTTGCGAGCGTGATAGCCAGGCTTCAGCGGGGCGGCCTCAGCCCGGCAAGGCAACGCCCCATTCCACCCAGGCTGCGAATTTCGGCGACTTCTCCATATAGCGCCCATGCCGCTCCGGCACATGAAATCCGGCTGCCGTCACGCTGTCCGTCACAGGCCGCGTCAGATGGCAGCCGCCCGCGATCGGCTTCCACACCGGCTCGATCCGCCGTTGCCACTTCTGCACATCGGCATCCGGCGACAGCCCATGTTCCAGGAACAGCAGCCGCCCGCCCGGTTTCAGCACCCGCTTCGCTTCTGCCAGCGCCCGCGCCGGATCCTGCACCGAACACAGGGTGAAGGTGCAAACCACGGTGTCGAACCGCCCGGTCTGGAACGGCAATGCTTCCGCCACGCCCTTCTCCAGGTGGAAAAAGCCCCGGTCCCCGTCGGCCATCCGCTCGGTCGCCAGTTCGATCAGGCCGTCGGACGGGTCAATGCCCGTCACATGCGCCACCCGGTTGCGGTCATAGAGGCCCAGGTTGGCCCCGCCGCCCGCGCCCAGTTCCAGCACGTCGCCGCTGGCCAGCGGCACCACCTCCACCCGCCGCTTCATCACCGGCGGCTGCGAACAGCAGAAACCGATCAGCTTCGGCACCATGTGCCGGTCCCACCATCCACCCATCAATCCATCCTCCCAGGCAAAGCCTAGCCAATCGGCACGGACCGTGCGATGTTCTTTTCGTGGGGGACAGCAGGATAACTTCGATCGACACCGTGCGCGGCTTCGCCGTGCTCGGCATCCTCGTCATGAACATCATCGGCATGGCGTTCGCGGGCGCGGCCTATCTGAACCCGATGTACACCGGCGGCGCCGATCCCCTGAACATCGCGCTCTGGGCAACCGCCTATGTCGCGGTGGACGGCAAGATGCGCGCCCTCTTCGCCATGCTGTTCGGCGCCTCGCTGCTGCTGATGGCCGAAGGCGGCCCGCCCGACAGGGCGACGCCGCGCCATGTCGCGCGGATGGCGGTGCTGTTCCTGTTCGGCATGGTCCACGGGTCGCTGCTCTGGTCGGGGGATATCCTGCTGCCGTTCGCGCTCGCCGGCCTCGCCATCTGGCCGCTCAGGCAGCAGCCCGTCGCCCGGTTGTTCCTGTTCGGCGTGATCGCGCTTGGTCT
>NZ_JAYRCW010000067.1:0-13899 GCF_041909755.1 Sandaracinobacter sp. | reverse complement strand
GGCCAGTCGAACCTGTCCGCCACCCAGCAGAGCATCGCCGCGCACCTGGACCAGGGCTTTGCCACCAAGGATGCTGCCATGGCGCCAGCGGTCAGGGCGCTGGCCGATCAGGCAACGGTTGATGGCAACAGCCGAAACCTGGCTCAGATAGCCGGCCAGTCGTTGCTTGCCGTATCGTCGATCCGGCTCGAACATATGCTCGAAAGCGCTCGCTCCCTCTACAGCTGCCCGACCTTCATCGCCACCGGGGTCCTGCAGCAGGAAAACAGCTGCGTCTGGATGCGGGCGGACGGCAATTGGGGCAGCCGCGACAGCAGTGCCGATTTTGTCGGATATGACTGGAACGGCTTTTCGCTGGCTATCGGCGGGCAGCGCCAGGTCTCGGACGACTGGTTTGTCGGTGGCTCGCTCAGCTATCAGACGGACCGGCTCGACGAGACGGGTGGGCTTACCCGGATCACCTCGGACGGGCTCATGGCCGCGCTTTCGGCCAAGTATCAGGCGGGGCGGCTCAGCCTGATGGCGGCCACCACGCTCGGCTATGCCTGGCATGGGTCCCGCCGGGAAATTCCGGTGGCGACCGCAACCGCGAAGGCCGACTGGACGATGTTCAGCTTTGGCCTGCACGGCAGGGCCGCCTGGCGGTTCGGCACGGATCGCGTCTATCTGGAGCCGGCGCTGGAACTCGACCTCGCATGGCTCGACATCAGCGATTACTCGGAAACCGGCGCGGGCGCCTTCAACCTTGATGTTCATGATGGCAGCGACTGGATCGTCTCTGCAACGCCGGGGCTACGGGCGGGCACCCGCGTTGATCTGTCGGGGGGATCCATGCTCGATCTTTATGGCGGCGCCGGCGTGGAATTCATCCATAGCAACGATCTCTGGGCCAGCGCCCGGCTCAGTGGCGCGGGCGCAGGGGTGGGCAGCTTCAGCAGCAGCATCGATGCCGATGGCACGGCGGCGCGGCTGTCGGCGGGTGTCCGGCTGCTGTCGTCGGAGCGGTTGGAGCTGAAGCTGCAATATGATGGCCGCCTCGGGGCGCGGGAAACGCTTCACGGGGGACAGGCGCGCCTCGTCTATCGCTTCTGATTGCTGCGTCCGGGTCCGGCCGGACCTTGCATGTGCCGGCGGCGGTTGCCCGAAAGGTCCGGGGTTCCTACATGGCTGGAAACTCCCCGGGGGCAATGATGGCTGATTTCCACCTGCACGACGAAGACACGCCTACGCCGGATCGCGACGCCGCGATTCCGGCCGAGGTGCTGGAGGCCGTGCGCACGCTGATCCGCTGGGCCGGGGATGACCCCACCCGCGAAGGGCTGCTGGACACGCCCGGCCGGGTGGCGCGGGCCTACAGGGAATATTTCAAGGGCTATCAGGAAGACCCGCGCGAGCATCTGGCGCGCACCTTCCGCGAGGTGGGCGGCTATGACGAGATCGTGCTGCTGCGCGACATCCCCTTCCAGTCCCACTGCGAGCATCACATGGCGCCGATCATCGGCAAGGTTCACATCGCCTATCTGCCGACCGACCGGGTGGTGGGCCTGTCGAAGCTCGCCCGCGTGGCGCTGGGCTATGCCCGGCGGCTGCAGGTGCAGGAACGGCTGACGGCCGAGATCGCGGATGCCGTGCAGGAGGTGCTGAACCCGCGCGGCGTCGCCGTGGTGGTGGAGGCGAGCCATGCCTGCATGTCGGCCCGGGGCGTGATGACGACGGGCGCGACGATGACGACCAGCCGCATGATGGGCGTTTTCCGTTCGGACGAGCGCAGCCGCAAGGAAGTGCTGGCGCTGATGGGCGTGGGTATCCGTTGAGCGATCCGACTGTTCTTCTGCCGCCGAAGAAGGTGGGCATGGTGTCGCTGGGCTGCCCCAAGGCGCTGGTGGACAGCGAGCGTATCCTGACCTCGCTGCGGTCGGAAGGCTATCAGCTGTCGGGCGACTATGCCGGGGCTGACGTGGTGATCGTGAACACCTGCGGCTTCCTGGACAGCGCCAAGGCCGAAAGCCTGGAGGCGATCGGCGAGGCGATGGCCGAAAACGGCCGGGTGGTGGTGACGGGCTGCATGGTGAACGAGGCCGAGAGCATCCGCGCCCGCTTCCCCGATGTGCTGGCCGTGACCGGGCCGCAGCAATATGAACAGGTGGTGGGGGCGGTGAAGCAGGCCGCGCCGATGCCGCCGCAGCCGTTTCTGGACCTGGTGCCCGATGCCGGCCTGAAGCTGACGCCGAAGCACTACAGCTATCTGAAGATCTCCGAGGGCTGCAACCATCGCTGCAGCTTCTGCATCATCCCCTCCATCCGGGGCGACCTCGTCTCTCGCCGGCCCGACGCGATCCTGCGCGAGGCCGAGAAGCTTGTGGCCGCCGGCACGAAGGAACTGCTGGTCATTTCGCAGGACACCTCGGCCTATGGGCGCGATCTGCGGCATGCCCGCTATGGGAAGGCCGAACAGCGCGCGCACATCACCGATCTGGCGCGCGATCTCGGCTCGCTGGGGGCGTGGGTGCGGATGCACTATATCTACCCCTACGCCAGCGTGGACGAGCTGATCCCGCTGATGGCCGACGGGCTGATCCTTCCCTATCTGGACATCCCCTTCCAGCACGCGTCTCCGCGCGTGCTGAAGGCCATGCGACGGCCGGGGAACGAGGGGCTGGTGCTGGAGCGCATCCGCAACTGGCGCGAAGCCGTGCCCGATATCGCCATCCGTTCCACCTTCATCGCCGGCTTCCCCGGCGAAACGGAGGCGGATTTCCAGTATCTGCTGGACTGGCTGGAGGAGGCGCAGCTCGATCGGGTGGGTTGCTTCGCCTATGAGCCGGTGGAGGGCGCGGCGGCCAATCAGCTGCCCGGCGCGCTGCCGCTGGAGGTGCGCGAGGAGCGGCGCGATCGCTTCATGGCGAAGGCCGCCGAGATCTCCGCCCGGAAACTGGCGGCGAAGGTGGGCCGCACGCTGGATGTGATCATCGACGAGGCGGACGAGGACGGCGGCGCGACTGGCCGCAGCAAGGCCGACGCGCCGGAAATCGACGGACGCGTGCTGCTGCGCGACGCACCGGCCGCGAAGCCGGGCGACATCATCCGCGTGGTGATCGAGGATGCGGACGAATTCGACCTGTTCGGGGTGCCGGCCTGACCATGGCCTTTCGGCTGTCGGTGCTTGAAACGCCGGTCGGGCCGATGGCGCTGGTGCATGATGCGGCGGGAACCCTGTGGGCGGCCGAGTTTCGCCATGATCCGCGCCGGGTGGAAACCAGCCTGAACCGATTCGGCATCGGTCCGCTGGCGGACGGCGAAGCGCCGGTCCCGTTGCATCTGGCGGACGCCTTCGGCCGTTATTTCGCGGGCGAATTGAGCGCGCTGGATGCGCTGGAGACGGGCGCTGTGGGCAGCCGTTTCGAACGCGCCGTCTGGGCAGAGCTGCGGCGCATCCCGCCGGGCCGCACGCGCAGCTATGGCGATATCGCCCGCGCGCTGGGCGGTGCGGCCTCTGGATCGGGCCCGAACGCCCGCGCGGTGGGCACGGCGAACGGCCGGAATCCACTGGCCATTGTCGTTCCGTGCCACCGTGTTATCGGTGCGGACGGAAGCCTGACCGGCTATGCGGGCGGGCTGGAACGAAAAGCATGGCTGCTGGCCCATGAGGGGTGGGAGGCGGCGCAAAAAAGCCTGTTCTGAAGGCGGGGAGGATTGGGGATGGCGACGGCTGCGGCCATGGATGACCGCGCGGGCTCTGCCTTGCGCCCGCTGTTCATTGGCATCGTGTTCCTGGGCAGCTTTCTGCTGTTCCTGATCCAGCCGCTGTTCGCGCGCCTGGTGCTGCCGGTGCTGGGGGGATCGCCCAGCGTTTGGAACACGGCCATGCTGTTCTATCAGGCGGTGCTGCTGCTGGGCTATGCCTATGCCCATGCCGTGCAGCGGCTGCCGTTCCGCGTGCAGGCAGGGGTGCATCTGGCGCTGTTCGCAGCCGCTGCGCTGACGCTGCCGATCGGCATCCGCGCGCTGGGTGGGGCGGAAACGGGCGATGCGGCCGCGCTGTGGCTGCTGCAATTGCTGGCGCTGTCCATCGGGCCGGTGTTCCTTGCCGTTTCCGCGCAGGCGCCGCTGATGCAGGCCTGGTTCGCGCGTTCCCCCGATCCGGCGGCGGCCAGCCCCTTCTTCCTTTATTCCGCATCGAACGCCGGGTCCCTGCTGGGGCTGCTGGCCTATCCCTTCCTGCTGGAGCCGTTCACCGCGCTGCCCGCGCAGCAGACGATGTGGACGGCCGGCTATCTGCTGCTGATGGCGCTGGTGGCGCTGGGGGCCTTCACCATCCTGAAGGCCGGCGTGCGCCCACCGGCCACCGCTGCCGACAGCGCCACCGAAACGGGCCGCCGCCCCGTCACATGGAAACGCCGCCTGCACTGGGTGTTGCTGGCGGCGGTGCCGTCGGGGCTGATGCTCTCCACCACCACCCACATCACCACCGACATCATGGCGATGCCGCTGCTGTGGGTGTTGCCGCTGGCGGCCTATCTGATCAGCTTCATCCTGGTATTTTCGGGCGCCGGCCCGCGCATCACCCGGATCGCCGTGTGGATCGCGCCGGTTGCGCTGCTGGTGTTCGGCGCGGGCGGGCTGCTGACGGTATCGCAGTCCGCCTCGATCTACGGGCTGGCGTCCATCCTGCTGCTGCTGATCGTGGCGACGGCGCTGCATGGCACGCTGGCGAATGACCGGCCGGCGGCTGACCGTTTGACGGAATTCTATCTTTGGATGTCGCTGGGGGGCGTGCTGGGCGGGCTGTTCCCGGCGCTGATTGCGCCGCAGATCTTCGATTGGGTGTATGAACATCCGATCCTGCTGCTGGCAGCTGCCCTTCTGGTGCCGGCAAAGCCGCTGACCCGGCGGATCGGCAACCTGTGGCGCGGCAACGGGCTGGGGCGGGCGCTGCGCATCCTGACCCCGCCCGTTGTGCTGGTGCTGGGCTGGTGGCTGGGGGCGGCCTTCATGGCGGTGAATACACCGCCGGTGCAGGTGGCGGCGATTGCCTTCATGGCGCTGCTCGCGGTGCTGGCGATCGGGCGGCCGCTGATGTTCAGCTTCGTGCTGCTGAACCTGATGCTGGCGCTCGGCGGCTGGCAGCAGATCGACATCTCCACCATCGATCGCGCCCGGCAACGCAGCTTCTTCGGCATCTATACCATCCAGAACAGCCACAGCACACAGACGCGGCGGCTGCTGCACGGCACCACCATGCACGGCGCGCAGTCGCTGGATCCGGCGCTGTCGCGCATGCCGCTTACCTATTATGCCCCGATGAGCGGGATCGGACTTGCGATGCAGACGGCGCCCAGCCTTTTCGGAGATGGCGCGCGGATCGGCGTGATCGGCCTGGGCAGCGGCAGCCTCGCCTGCTTCGCCAAGCCCGGGGAAGACTGGACCATCTTCGAGATCGACCCGCTGATGGTGGAGATCGCAACCGACCCGGAGGTGTTCAGCTATGTCAGCCAGTGCAAGCCCGACGTGCGGATCGTGGTGGGCGATGCGCGCCTGAAGCTGGCCGAGGAGCCGAAAGACCGCTTCGACCTGCTGGCCGTCGATGCCTTTTCCTCGGATGCGATTCCACTGCACCTGCTGACGCGGGAGGCCTTTGAAACCTATGCCCGGGCGCTGGCGCCGGGCGGGGTGCTGATGGTGCATGTTTCCAACCGCTACCTCGATCTTGAACCGGTGGTGGCCGGAATCGCGAACGAGCTGGGGCTGGCGGCGCGAATCCGCGTCTATGGGCCCACCCCGCAGGACCAGGCGGACTACAGCTACAACGCCTCCATCTGGATCGCACTGACGGCGAACGAGGCGGACATGACCCGCTTCACGGAAGCAACCGGCCACAGCGAGGAATGGACCCCGCTGCGCGCCCGGACGGACGTGCCGGGCTGGACCGACGGCTTCGCGTCCATCCTTCCGGTCTTGAAGCCCTTCTGGAAGGGCGACTAGGGAGGAGAATGAGCGCAAAGATCCGCATCGCCGTCCTCGGGGCTTCCGGCTACACCGGGGCAGACCTTGTCCGCCTCGCCATCACCCATCCCGGGGTGGAGATCGCAGCGCTCGCGGCGAACCAGAAGGCCGGGCAGACGATGGCGGACATCTGGCCCAGCTTTGCCGCCTATCCGGATCTGCCGCGCCTGATCCGCGCCGACGCAATCGACTGGAACGGCATCGACGCGGTGTTCGGCTGCCTGCCGCATGCTGCTTCCGCCGAACTGCTGAGCACGCTGGACCGGCGCATCCGCATCATCGACCTGTCGGCGGATTTTCGCCTGAACGACCCGGAGGTCTATGGCGAATGGTATGGCGTCACGCATCCGGCGCCGCAGCTTCTGTCGGAAGCCGTCTATGGCCTGACGGAAATGGCGCGCCCGCGGCTGCCCGCCGCGCAGCTTGTCGCCTGCCCGGGCTGCTATCCGACGGCGGCGCTGCTGGCGCTGCTGCCCGTGGCCGAAGCCGGGCTGATCGGGCCTGCGAACATCACCATCAATGCGCTGTCGGGCGTGTCCGGCGCGGGGCGGGGGCTGAAGGAAACCAACCTGTTCGCGGAGGTGTCCGAGGCGGTCGCCCCCTATGCCGTGGGCCGGCACCGCCACATGCCTGAAATCGAGCAGGAGCTGGGCAAGGGTTTCGGCGCACCGGTGACGATCAGCTTCACGCCGCACCTTCTGCCGATGAACCGGGGCGAGCTGGAAACGATCACCGTGGAACTGGCCGAAGGCAAGACGGTCGCTGACCTGCGCCAATGCTATGCGGCGCGCTATGCCGGGGAGCCGTTCGTCCATCTGCTGCCCGAAGGCGTTGCGCCCGCGACACGGATGGTGCGCGGATCGAACCACATGGTGCTGAATGTCTTCGCGGACCGGGTGCCGGGCCGGGCGATCATCATCGCGGCGATCGACAATCTGGTGAAGGGGTCCTCCGGGCAGGCGATCCAGAACATGAACCTGATGTTCGGCCTGCCTGAAACCATGGGGCTGGAAGCAGCGCCCCTGTTCCCATGAGCGGTCCGTTGTGAGCGAAGGCCTGATCCTCGAGACGGAGCGGATGATCCTTCGGCCCTGGACAGAGGCCGACCGGCCGGTTCTGGCGGGATTTTCCATGAATCCGGTGCTGATGCACCATTTCGGCAAGGCCGAACTGGTGGACGACAGCGCCGAGCGGCTGGAGCGCAACCAGCGCTTCGACCGCGAGCATGGATTCACCTTCAAGGCCGTGGTTCGGAAGTCGGATGGCGCGATCATCGGAAATTGCGGGCTGAAGCCGATCACCCTGCCGGCCGAAATCCTGCCGCTGGCCCGCGCCGACGACATCGAGATGGGCTGGCTGTTCCGGCAGGACTGCTGGGGCAAGGGTTATGCGCTGGAAGCGGCGACCGCTGTGCTGGAATGGGGCCTTTCGCGCGCGCCCCGCGTGATCGCGTTGACGGCCGCCACCAATGCGCCGAGCTGGGGCCTGATGCAGCGGCTGGGGATGCGGCACTTGCCCGCGTGGGATTTCGTCCACCCCGATGTTGTGGAGGGGCATTTCGCCGGCCCGTCCGTAGTCTATGCAAAGGAACGCCCATGATCGAAACGGAACGGCTGATCCTGCGCGCCTTCATCGAAGCGGACCGCGAGCCCTGGGCCGAAATGAACGCCGACCCCGAAGTAATGCGCCACTTCCCCGCCACGCTCAGCCGCGCCGAGGCGGACGCGGTGATCGAGCGCGTGAACGGCAAGATCGCAGCGACGGGGGTGGGCTTCTGGGCGCTGGAACGCAAGGCCGACGGCCTGTTCCTGGGCTTCGCCGGCCTCAATTGCATCGGGCATGAGAATCTGCCGATCTTCGGCCTGTGGGAAGTGGGCTGGCGGCTGCGGCGCGAGGCCTGGGGCCAGGGCTATGCCAGCGAAGCGGGGGCGGCTGCCCTTGCCCATGGGTTCGGGCCCATGGGACTGGCGCGGATCCTTGCCTACACGGCCGTCACCAACACCCCGTCCGAGGCGGTGATGAAGCGGCTGGGCATGATGCGGGCGGCGGAGATGGATTTCGACCATCCGCTGGTGCCCGAAGGCAACCCGATCCGCCGCCACATCGTCTATGTGAAGGACGCCGCCTGATGCCCCTCCATCCCTTCGCCGGGCAAAGCCCCCGCATCGATCCCACCGCTTGGGTCGCCCCCGGCGCGCAGGTGATCGGCGATGTGGAGATCGGGGCAGGCGCCTCCATCTGGTACAATGTCGTGGTGCGCGGCGACGTGATGCCCATCCGGATCGGCGCGCGTTCCAACATCCAGGATGGCTCCATCGTCCATGTCACCCGCAAACTGGCGGCGACCACCATCGGCGAGGACGTGCTGGTGGGGCATATGGCCATCATCCACGGCTGCACGCTGATGGACCGAAGCTTCGTGGGGCTGGGCGCGATCGTGATGGACGGCTGCGTGATCGAACCGGACGGCATGCTGGGCGCAGGCGCGCTGCTGAGCCCCGGCAAGGTGGTGAAGGAACGCGAGCTGTGGCTGGGCCGCCCGGCGAAATTCGTGCGGCTGCTGAGCGACGAGGAGGTGGAGCGCAACCGGCGCGGTGCCGCCGGCTATGTGGAGCTGGCGACGATCCACGCGGGATCGCTGGCATGACGCTGCGCTGGGCCATGGTGGGCGGTGGGGGCGGAAAGATCGGCCCGGCACACCTCGAAGCAGCGCGCCGGTCCGGCGGCTTCACTCTCGTGGCCGCAGCCCCGTCCTCCCGCCCGGAAGTGGCCGCCGCGATGGACTGGGGCTGCCCCACCACGGCGGACTGGCGGGAGCTGCTGACGGCCGGGCTGGATGCCGTCTCCATCGTGACGCCCAACCATCTGCACATGGAGATGGCGAAGGCGTTCGACGCGGCGGGCGTGGCGGTCATCTGCGACAAGCCGCTGGGCCGCACGCTGGGCGAGGTGGAGGGCTGGTCCCCGTCGCGGCCGTTCATCGTGACCTACAACTACACCGCCTATCCGGCCGTCCGCCGGGCCAGGCAGATGGTGGCCGATGGCGCGCTGGGCGAGGTGCGGCTGGTGCGCGTGGCCTGGGCGCAGGATGTGATGATGGGCGCGACCGCCGAAGCCGGATGGCGCGGCGATGTCGCGCGGTCGGGCCCCGGCGGCACGCTGGCCGACCTCGGCACCCATTGCTTCCACATCGCGGAGTTCCTGACCGGGCGGCGCATCACCGCGCTTGCGGCCGAGGTGGAGGATTTCGGCGCGCCGACGCCCCGGCAGGCGGCGATGCTTTGCCGGTTCGAGGGCGGGCTTCGCGGCGACCTCTGGTTCAGCCAGGTGACCCCGGGGGCGGCCAAGGGGCTGGAGGTGCTGGTGGCGGGCACAAAGGCCAGCCTGCGCTGGCGGCTGGCCGCGCCGGATGACGTGCAGATGCTGGCCGTGGGCGAACTGGCGGATGCGCCGCCCGCGCTGCCGGCCGACCTCTGGCGGGACGGTTTCATCGACGCCTTCGCCGCGCTCTATGCCGATGCCGCGCGGACGATCCGGGGCGAAGAGAGCCTTGCGCCCGGCTATGCGGACGGCGTGCGCGGGATGCGCTTCATCGACGCCGCGCTGCGGTCCGGCGGGGATTGGGTGGGGTTGTGAGGATGCGGTGGTGACGCGTCGGACGGGCCTTGCGGCAAGCCTCCGCCGGTCGGCGCACCGAAGGTCTGCCGTAGGCAGAACGCCACCGGCTGCGGCTTGCCGCAAACCCGCCGGCCGTTTCCACGGCGAGTCCGTGAGTTTGCGTTTTACGCAAATCACGGCCGCCTTTGGAAAATGGTCGGAGCGACAGGATTCGAACCTGCGACCCCCAGACCCCCAGTCTGATGCGCTACCAGGCTGCGCTACGCTCCGACGAGCGACGGGCCATAGGGAAGGGCCGCGCTGATGGCAAGCGCGGATTGCCTCGAAGCCGATGGGATTGCGTTGATTCGGGGCGGACGGCTGTTGTTCGAAGCCCTGTCGTTCCGGCTGGAGGCGGGCGGCGCGCTGCTGGTGACGGGGCGCAACGGGGCCGGGAAATCCTCTCTTCTGCGCCTCGTGGCCGGACTTCTTGCGCCCGATGCGGGCCGTCTGTCCAACCCGTTCCCGACCGCGCTGCTGGCGGGCGAACAGGCGCTGAAACCGGATCGGCGGGTGGCGGACGAACTGGCCTTCTGGGCTGGGCTCGATGGCGCGACGCCGGAGGCGCAGGCCGCTGCGGCGGATGCGATGGCCGTCACCCCGCTGCTGGAGTTCCGCTGCGGCCAGCTTTCCTCCGGTCAGCGGCAGCGCGTCGCCATCGCCCGCACCATCGCCAGCGGCGCCCGGCTTTGGCTGCTGGACGAGCCCGCAAACGCGCTCGATTCGGCCTCGGAACAGCGGCTGCTGGCGGCGATTGCCGCGCACCGGGCAACGGGCGGGCTTGTGATGGCCGCCACACACCAGCCGCTCGATCTGCCGGGGGCGGGCGCGCTCGCGCTATAGCTCGGCCGGGTCCGTCGTGAAGACGATGGTCAGCCAGCGATCGGGTCCGCCCTCGCCGATGGCGTCGCCGATTTCCGCGCGCAGGGCATCGAAATGCTCGATCGAGCGCGGTGGCATGCCGGGCGGGGCCAGCACGGATATCTCGATGAACTTCGCCCGGCCTGTGCGCGTGACATAGGATTCATAGGCGCTGAACCCATGCCGGGCGACGAAACCGTCCATCACCTGCTGCACCTGCCTGTCCAGTTCGTGCGGCACGATGCCGAAGATGTCGCGGAAGGCGAGCTTCGCATCCTTCCAGGGCACCGGCAGGATGGCGAGCGACAGGATGGCGAGGATCGCCGGATCGACATAGGGCAGCAGCGGCTCGAAACGGGTGCCGCGCATCGCCATCGCCGCCAGGAACGCGATCAGCAGCGCGGCGGTAATCACGCCAGACATCGCCCAGGCCTTCATGTCCAGCCGCACCAGCGCGGAGCCGATCCGCTGGTTGTGCCGCCACATCCAGAACCAGGTGCCGGCGCAGATCAGCACCACCAGCACCGAATAGCCGACCGCCGGGCCGAGCTCCGGTGTGTGGCCCCCCGCGCGCAGGCTCTGCACGGCCCCCAGGAAGCCGAACACCACCAGCGTCATCAGCACGGCCGCCTTCAGCGCCACCACCAGCGGCTCCAGATGCCAATAGCCATATTGGAACTTCGCGTCGCTTTCCTGCGCCACCAGCCGCGCAACCAGCAGCATCAGCCAGGTGATCCCGGCATCCACCACGGAAAACAGCCCGTCGAACAGGATGGCCAGCGAGCCTGAGACCAGCCCGAACAGCACGCCCAGCGCCGCGATCAGGAAGGTCGCCAGGATGGACAGCCGCAGCAGCGAGGCTTCCAACTCGCTCTTCAGTGCCGTTGCGCGTTCGATGGCCCCCATGGAGGGGTTTTCGCGCGGGTTGCCGGTCAGGGCAAGGGGGCGCAATGGTCAGCGCAACGCAGTGACCGGCAACCGCTTACGCACTGTGCAGGAAGTGCATCACGTCGCCGTCCTGCACCACATAGGTTTTGCCTTCGGCGCGCAGCTTGCCGGCTTCGCGGGCCTTCGCTTCGCCGCCCAGCGCGACATAATCGGCAAAGGCGATGGTTTCCGCGCGGATGAAGCCCTTTTCGAAATCGGTGTGAATCACACCGGCCGCCTGCGGGGCGGTTGCGCCCTTCTCCACCGTCCAGGCCCGGGTTTCCTTCGGTCCCGCCGTGAAGAAGGTGAGGAGGTGGAGCAGGTCATAGCCGGCGCGGATGATGCGGGCGAGACCGGTTTCGGCAAGGCCCAGCGCCTCCAGAAATTCCGGCCGGTCCTCGGGCGGCATGCCCACGATCTCGGCCTCGATGGCGGCCGAAATCACCACGGCGCCTGCGCCTTGCGCCTTCGCCATGTCGGCCACCCGGGCGGAAAATTCATTGCCGGTCGCGGCCGAGCCCTCGTCCACATTGCAGACATAGAGAACGGGCTTGCCGGTCAGCAGCTGGGCCTGCGCCAGGTGCCGCTTCTCGTCCTCGTCGGCGGGAACGGCAAGCCGCGCGGGCTTGCCCTCGCGCAGCAGGTCCAGCGCCTTCTGCAGGGCCTGCGCCGCCGATTTCGCCTCCTTGTCGCCGCCCTGGCCCTTCTTGGCGAGGTTCGGCACCCGCCGCTCCAGGCTTTCAAGGTCGGCGAGCATCAGCTCGGTTTCCACCGTCTCGGCGTCCGCCACGGGGTCGATCCGGCCCTCCACATGGGTGATGTCGTCGTCCTCGAAGCAGCGCAGCACATGCACGATGGCATCCACCTCGCGAATGTTGGCAAGGAACTGGTTGCCAAGCCCCTCGCCCTTCGACGCGCCCCGAACCAGCCCGGCGATGTCCACGAAGCCCAGCTGGGTCTCGATGATCTTCTGGGAACCAGCGATCGCAGCGATCTGCTGCATGCGGGCGTCGGGCACGCCGACATTCCCGACGTTCGGCTCGATCGTGCAGAAGGGATAGTTGGCGGCCTGCGCGGCGGCCGTTTCGGTGAGGGCGTTGAACAGGGTCGACTTGCCGACGTTCGGAAGCCCCACGATGCCGCAGCGGAAACCCATCTCAATTCTCCTGTTGGCGCCCCGCATCGGAACGATGCGGATTTTGTCTCAGCGCCAGGTCACTCATGAAGCGCGACTCATCGCCGTCTGCCAGCAGCGGCGCAAGGTCTGCGATGGCACCCAGCATGTGCGCCAGATCGTCTTCGTCTGCCTTGGCGAAGTTGCCGAGGACGTGGCCGGTTACCCGATCCTTGTGGCCGGGGTGGCCGATGCCGATCCGCACGCGGCGGAAATCCGCGCCGATGTGCTGGATGATGGAGCGGATGCCGTTCTGCCCGGCCGCGCCGCCGCCCGTTTTGACCTTCACGCGGAAGGGCTCCAGGTCCAGCTCGTCGTGGAACACGGTGAGGGCTTCTGCTCCCAACTTGAAGAAGCGCAGCGCCTCGCCGACGGAGCGGCCGCTTTCGTTCATGAAGGTGGCGGGGCGCAGCAGCACGACCTTGTGGCTGCCAAGCCGCCCCTCCGCCGTCAGGCCCTGAAAGCGGGCTTTCCACGGGCCGAAGCCGTGAACGCCATGTATCGCGTCCACGGCCATGAAGCCCACATTGTGCCGGTGCATGGCATAGGCCGGGCCGGGATTGCCCAGCCCGGCGAATACCAGCATCGATCAGCCTTCGGCGGCTTCTTCCGCAGCGGCTTCCTGGCTCTTCAGCCCGGAAGGCGCCGCGATCGTGGCGATGGTGAAGTCGCGGTCGATCACCGGGGTCACATTCTTCGGCAGCTTCACCGACGAGATGTGGATCGAATCGCCCACGTCGAAGCCCGTCACGTCCACGACGATATCGTCGGGGATGGCGTTGGCAGGCACCTTCACTTCGACTTCGTGGCGCACCACGTTCAGCACGCCACCACGCTTCAGGCCCGGCGAAGCGGCTTCATTCTCGAAGCGCACCGGCACGTTCACGGTGATGAGGGCGTTGGCGGCCACGCGCAGGAAGTCCACATGGATCGGGCGGTCGGTCACCGGGTGGAACTGCACGTCGCGCGGCAGCGTCCGGTGCTTCTTGCCGTCCAGCTCGATTTCCACCACGGAATTCATGAAGTGCCCGGTGTTCAGCATCCGCACGAGGAGCTTTTCCTCGACGTGGATGGAAACGGCGCTTTCCTTGTTGCCGTAGATCACGGCCGGAACCCGGCCTTCTCGCCGCACCGCCCGGGAGGCTCCCTTGCCAGCCCGGTCGCGTGCTTCCGCGGCGAGCGTCAGCACATCAGACATGTCATTCTCCAATCATTTGATAGCCCGGCACCACCAGGGTGTGGCGTACCAGCGAAGCGCGGGCCCGTATCGGGAATCG
>NZ_JAYRCW010000066.1:0-14325 GCF_041909755.1 Sandaracinobacter sp. | reverse complement strand
CCAGCGCGGCGGGGCCACGAACGGCATTGTCTCGAAGTGGTTCAGCAAGTGGCGGTCGCACCGGGTGACGATGCTGGGGCCGCGCTACAGCGGCGGGGCGCGGGGCCGGGCTGACAGCATCGGGGCGCAGGCGGCGGACAGCGAGATCGTCTATACCGCGTCGAACTTCTACCTGTCGCAGCAGATTGCGCGCCGCGACATGCTGGAGATCCCGAACGGCACCACCGGCTTTGCCAGCCCCGGCACCTATGCCTTCATGGACACGTTCGAGAAGCTGCTGGAATGCTACACCAGCCTGCCGGGCGCGTCGCATGAGGGCCGGGGCGCGCTGGGGGATACGGAACAGTCTGTGGACTGGCTGGGCCGCAGCTTCGACACGGACAGCATCCCGGTGCTGTTCCCCTTTGTGCCTGCGAGCGATCAGGCGTTCGGCGCGACGACGACGGGCGGGCCGCGCCAACTGTTCTATGGGCATCAGCCCAAGCCGGTGAGCGTTTCGGTGGGCACGCGGTGGCGCAAGGCGGCTTCAATTGCGGGGCTGTCGGCGGCAAGCTGGAATACCGACCCCGGCGAACTGGCAGTAGGCGAGTGGCTGCAACTGGAAGCCGACGCGGGCCTGTCGCCTGTGGTGCTGAACCGGGCCACGGTGACGGTGGCGGGGACGGACAGCTATCTGGACGTTCTGACCGCCGACATCACCACCAGCCTTGTCATGAACCCGGCAGGCGGCGCGTTCAGCCGCAGCAGCAACGCCAGCACGGCGTCGGAGGATTTCAACTGGCTGGTGATTGCGGCCAAGCTGCGGATGCCAGCAGTGCAGCCGCCGAATGGCAGCTTCTGCATCCTGAATTCGACCGGCTCGAACCAGTGGGATTTGTGGGTGACGGATAGCGGGCATATCCGGTTCCGCAGCGGCCAGACGAGCAACATCTATCTGCAATGGGACAACCCGCGCACCTTCGTCGGCAGCAAGGACATGCTGTTCATCCTCGCGCTCGACCTTCGGGTTTCGACGCCCACCTATGGCGACGATGGCGTGACGGTGATGGACGACCCGGCGCGCGGCGCGGTGCAGGCGCTGGTGAACTATAACGAGATGACGCTGCGCGGGAACGCGATAGGCGACAACCTGGACGGCACCAAGGTCAGCCCGGCGGAGCGGATCGGCGCGAATACGAACCTGATGGCGAACGGCACGGGTGCGGAGGTGATGGCGGGTTGGGGCTTCCATCATCTGGTGATGCACTGGGGCAATGACTCGACGCCGATGCCGGACTTCACCCAGTTCGACAACGCCAAGATGTTTTCGAGCCAGTTTCTGGACAGCGGAGACGGCACGCCGGGCAGCGGGCTTGTCGGGCTGCTGGGATCGAAGCCGAAGCTGCTGCTGCGCGCGGCCAGTGTGGCGGACGCGAACGGGGCGGCGGGGATTCCGAACCTTGGCACCTACGACCCGACGCGCGCGCCGTTCCTGCTGTTCAGCGGCGGGCCTTACACCTGATGCCGCTGAAAGGCGCAAAGGCGCATGCGGCGAGACTTAGGCGGCTGGCGAGCCCCTCGGCTCAGCGCGAGATCGGGCGAAGTTATTGCAAAAGCGCGGAGATTCGGGCAGAAAGAGCGGGCCGGAACGGTGTTAGCGCACCGCCCGGCCCTGACCACAGTGCCTATATGGGAGGCAATTATGGCTGACGATGTTTTATGCAGCGTTGATGGCTGCGGCAAGGTTCGGGCTGTTGGACGTCGCGGGTATTGCAATGCCCACTACCTTCGGCTTCGCAGGCACGGAGACCCCGGGGGCGGCACGAAAAGAGCCGCATGGGGAGAGCCTTCAGCATGGCTCCGCGCGCATGTCGGGCACGCCAGCGACGCCTGCTTGAAGTGGCCGTTTGCGATTGGGCGTGACGGCCGGGGCCGGGTGGCCCGCGATATCTCTCCGCAGGCGCACAGAGCGATGTGCATTCTTGCGCATGGCGAGCCACCTTCTGCCCGTCATGAAGCCGCGCACGCCTGCGGACAAGGGCATGAAGGGTGTGTCAACCCACGCCATCTTTACTGGGCGACCCCTACAGAAAATGCGGCTGATCGGCAGACTCATGGCACGGAGGCAAAAGGAGAGCGAGTGGCAGGAGCCAAGCTGACAGAGGCGGATGTGCTTCAGATTCGGGCGCTCAGAGGCACGGCCACTCAGCGAGAGATTGGCATCCGCTTTGGGGTTGATGCTGAGACTGTCGGCAACATTCACCGAGGGGAGACTTGGGCATGGCTTTGAAAGGCGCAAAAGCCCACGTTGCCAGACTGCGGAGGCTGTCCGGTCCTGAAATGGAGCGGCAAGTCACCAAGGGATTGTTTGCCGGGGCGGAGGCCATCGCGGTTGAGGCGCAACTTTCGATCACCAGGGGGGCTGTGTCTGGGCGCAACCACGTCCCCAGCAAGCCAGGTGAGGCCCCCAAAAATGACACCGGCTTCCTCGCGGGCTTCATCGAGGCCAACATGGCGGGGCAGGTCAACCAGTCCGCCTATCGCGGCGCGGCTGGCGGTGGCGTGGCGACTGTGCGGCTTGAGCTGTCCGGCGACATCGATGCGCGCATCCAGTCCGTGAGCGCGGGCGTCGCGGTGGAAGTCGTGCGCGGGGCCGCCCCAACCCTGATCGACGCATCCGCGCGCGAGACAACGGCGCGGCTGAGCCGCCCGCGCATCTGACGGCGGTAACGGGGGGCTGCCGGCCGGGCCATGACAGGGCATGGCCGAGGTGGGTGTTCCCGATCCTGCTGCGATGCGAATTGACAGCCTGCGTCTGCGCACCCCGACGCAGCGCAACCGCTCGCTGTGGACAGGCGCCAGCAAGGCAATCGGCCTGCCCGGCGCGGAACTGTGGTCCGGCGCTGTCAGCATCGAACTGCTCTCGACCGAGGCGCAGGAACGGCAGTGGCGCGCGTTTCTTTGGGCGCTTGGCGGGCCGGAGAACTGGTTTCGCATGCCGTTGCCATGCGCCGAGCATCCCGGTGGCGGCATCTTCGTGGATGAGGTGGGGGCCACGGGCTACACCCTCGACATTGCATCGAGCGCGATCAGCCAGACCCTTCTGGACGCAGGTCAATTCCTCACCATTCCGCTGCCATCGGGCCGGTTCCGCACCGTGTGCCTGCAAGCTCTGCTGGCCACCGATGCGGCGGGCAAGGCGACAGCCTCGTTCCGGCCGGCACTGACGGAAAGCCCGGTCGCCGGCGCGACCATCATTTCGCGCACACCATTCATGCCGTTCAGCCCGGCCGATGACGATCTGGCCATCACATGGTCCGAAGGCATCGGACAGATCGCATTCGACGTCGAGGAAGCGCGGTGAGCCTGCCCGATGCCACCGCAAGCGCGGCGCTGTCCGCCGACGTCATCCGGCCGGTCTATTTCGTCTGGCTCGATATCGTCGGCGACCCGCTCCGCTCCAACACCTCCGGCGCGGATATCATGGTCTCCGGCTCCGGCGACCCCGACCTCGACGGCTACGAGTTCTTCGGGATCAATGGCGACATCGTCGATGTCTCGTCCGTCCGCTACGGGCAGGGCGGCTCGGAGACGGTGCAGATCAAGATTTCTGGCCTGCCGGGGCTGGACAATGACCTGCTGGCGATCGTGGCCGACCCGGCAAACTGGCGCGGCCGGGAGGCGCGGCTGTGGCGCGTGATCCGCAACTCGGCGAACGTGCAGCAGGGCGGATTCCACAGCTATTACACCGGCCGCATCGTGCAGATGACGCACAGCAGCGAAGGTGGTGGGCAGGTGCTGACCTGCTCCATCGAAAGCTATCTCGCGGCTTTCTCGTCGGCCAGCAACCGCACCTATCTCGACCAGGAGCGGTATGACGCGGGCGACCTGAGCGCGCGGGCCGCCATTGCGATCGCCAACGGAAATTATGGCGGCAGTTCCAGCGCTGGCAGCCTGTCCGGCCTGCCGATTGGCGCCAAGCGCGACAGCGACAATATCTGGCACCAGCTGCGATGACGGCGCGCTTCCCGGATTGGGAGCGCAGGCTCCATGACTTCATCGCGGACAATCTCGACCGCCCGTTCCGGTGGGGCGAGTGGGACTGCGCCCTGTTCGCCACGGCTTGCGCGGCGGCCATCACCGGCCATGACGCAGCGGCGGCCTATCGCGGCACCTATGACAGCCGCACCGGCTCAGCCCGGGCGCTGCGGGAGCTGGGGCAGGGCACGCTGCTGCGCACGGTGAACGCCAGCTTCACACCGAAGCCTGTGGGACAGGCGGGGCGCGGCGACCTCGTGTGGCACAACGGCAGCCTCGGCGTCTGTATGGGGCGCGTGGCGCTGTTCGTGGGCGAAGAGCGGTTGGCCGATAGCGGCATGGCCGTGATGCGCGAAGGACTGATCCAGATCGAGCGGCGGCACTGGACGCGCGCATGGGCCGTGGGCGAGGCCGCCAATGGGTAAGGCGGTCAAGACCTTCCTGAAGGTGGCGCTCGTCGCTGGCGCGATCGTGCTGACCGTCTACACCGCCGGAGCAACTGCCGGCCTCGCCGCCGCATTGGCGGGCGGAACGGCGACCGCTCTGTCCACCGCCATTGCGGGGGCACTGGTGTCCTCGGCCATCAGCCTCGGATTCGCGGTCGGCGCGTCCATGCTATCGCCACGGCCCAAGCTGGGGGTGAGCCGCGCCAACGCCGACCGGCTGCGGGCTAACATCGACCCTCGGACGCCGCGCAAATCCGCCGTCGGCGCCACGGCGCTCAACACCGATATCCGCGATCAGGAATTCACCGACGACCAGACCTATCTGCACAGCTGGATCGTGGTCGCCGCCCACGCCGTAAACGCCATCAATGAAATCTGGTTCGACGACGAGATGGCATGGTCGCTCGCCGGAGGCGTCACCTCCAAATATTCGGGCTACCTTGTCGTCACGCCAATCCTCGAGGGCAACGCCGGGAACGCCATCAACATCAGCGCGCGCATGGGCTCAGCCCGACGCTACACCGGCTGCGCCTATGTCTATCTGCGCTACAAGCTGACCGGGAACAGCAGCAAGGCCGAAAGCCCGTTTGCGCAAGGCGTCACGAACCGGATCACCATCCGGGGAGAGGGCGCGCGGATGTATGACCCCCGGCAGGACAGCACCGTGCCGGGCGGCAGCGGCGCGCACCGGGCAGACAATCAGGCGACATGGACATGGGGCGCCCACTGCCGGAACCCGGCCATCGCCATGCTGTTCTATCTGCTGGGCTGGCGGATCAACGGCGAACTCTCCGTCGGCAAGGGCATCCCCAAGAACCGCATCGACATGGAGAGCTTCGCGGTTGCGGCGAACATCTGCGACGAGGCCGTCGCAAAGCCCGGCGGCGGAACCGAGCCGCGCTATCGCGTCGATGGCGTGTGGAGCGAGGGCGACGCGCCGGGGTCCGTGCTGGACATGCTGAAGGCCAGCATGAACGCCGACCTCGACGACATGAACGGCCGGCTGCGCCTGACCGTGTTCCACAACGACCTTGCGTTCCCGGTCGCGGACTTCGACGACGACGATATTTTGGGCGACTTCGCGTGGACGCCGGTTGCGCCGATCGAGGACACGGTCAACATTGTGCGCGGTGGCTACACCGATGCCTCGAACGAGGCGCTTTACCAGCTGGTCGATTTTCCCCAGGCCGAGGCGGCCAGCATCGACGGAATCGAGCGCATCGACACCTTCGACCTGCCGTTGGTGCAATCCGCCAGTCAGGCCCAGCGCCTCGCCGGGCTGCGTCTGCGCCGGAACATCTATGGCGGCACCTTCCGCTGCGAGCTGCAGGCAACCGGATGGCGGGCCGAGAAGAACAGCATTGTCCGCCTGAGCTTCACCCAGCGCGGCTGGGCCAACAAGCTGTTCCGCGTGATGGAGATGGACGTTCGGACGGACGGCATCGTGCCTGTGGTGCTGCGGGAAGAGGACCCAGACCTCTACGACGACGGCGGCTTGCTCTCACCAATCGAGGCGCTGGAACCCACGCCGTTCGATTACCGGCTGGATCCGGCCTATCAGGTGCTGACCACAGTTACGCGGAATGTCGATATTGGCGACTGGGCGGCCCTGTCGCTCGGCGCCTCCATTCTGGTTGGCGACGAAGTGCAGGATCAGGGATCAACCTGGGGCTGCATACTCGACCACACCAAGACCGCACTCAATGGGCCGCCGACGCTGCCAGCCACCAGCAACAGCACATGGCGGCTAAGGTCAGCAAGGGGAGACGACGGCGAGGGCGTGCGTCCGATCTATCAGCGCAGCTCGGCGCAGCCTTCCACCCCGGCGGCGAGTTCTGGCGTGCCGGGCGGCTGGTATGGCGACACCGGCAGCGTTCCGGCCGGCGCGGAACCGATCTGGCTGTCCATGGGCACCCGGCCGAACAGCAGCAGCAATTACACATGGCAGGCGGCCACCCGCTTCGAGGCGACTTCTCAGGCCGCGTTCCGGCAGCAAGTCGCACTTGGTTTCGCCACCAGCGCCGTGATTCCGATCGTGCTGAGCGCCGGCCAATCGGCTGCCGTGGACGCCCAGCTTCGCGCCAACCTGTCGGGTTCCTGCACCGTGGACATCAGCCTGGAATATCGAGTGGAGGGCGGCACATGGACCAGCTTCGGCACCTCAACGCCGGACAGCGGCGGCCCGGGCGACGTGGCGATTGCCGAAGCGAGCGGAACAATCAGCAACGGCGGGTCGACAGGGGTGCGCTACGAGGTGCGCGCCACCGGCACCAGAAGCAGCGTGAACGCAACGGCCGTCGCGGCCGAAAGCTATCTGAGGGTCTGACCGATGTTCCTAATCTTCGATCTGGAAACCGGCGCGGAGCTGCGGCGCGGCGAGGTGGAGACGGCGGAGACAGGCGAGGGGATCGTGAAGATGCCCGGCAGCGCCATGATGGAGCCGCCGCTCACGATCTGGAGCCCATCGGAACGCGGCTTCGTGGACGTGCCGCTGGTGGACGGGCCGCGCATGGGCCGGATGCTGACGGCTGCGGAAATCGAGGCGCTGGTGAACCATGCCGATGCAGCGGTGCGTGCGATTCCGCTGCGCTGGCTGCTGCTGATCGCCTTCGGGATGCCGCAGCGCGTGAACAGCCCGCTGCACATCAGCACTGCGAACGGGATGCTGGCGGCTGGCGTGCTGACACAGGCGCGCCACGCCCAGTTCCTGGCGGGGGAGCCGGTGCAATGATGCGCCTGCGACAGATCGCGGTTGGCCTGCTGGTCTCGGTCATCCTTTTGGCCCGCGCCCAATGGGCGGTCGGCCTGCTTCTCACCAACGGGGTCGGACCTGTGGACAATGGGGGACGCTGATGGAGCGCTTCGACTGGGCTGCGTTCATCGAATATTACCGGGTTTCCGCCCTTGGTGCGGCCATCATCCTGTTGGCGCGCGTGGGCCATGTGCTGGGCAAGCAGCCCGTGCCGCCCACCGATGTAAAGGCGTTCGAGGCGTGGCGGCTGCGCCGGCGCTGGTTCCTGATCATGGAGGCGTCCAGCTTCCCGGCGCTGTCCGGCCTTGGCGCGATGGCCACCATGGCCAGCGGCGGCTCCCCCTATGTCGCCATGTTCAGCGGCATGATCGCGGGCGGCGTCGGCTTCCCGTTCGCCATGTCGGCCATGCGCGATTTCGTGCGGCGCAGGGTGGGCGACGGCGGCCTTGACCCGCTGGACGGCGAAGGAGGGCCGAATGGCTGAGTTCTTCCTGATGAGCGTCGGCGTGCTGATGGTGACGTTTGCCGTGATGCGCGTCGCCGCCTGCCGATACGCCCGCCACACGCGTGACCTGATCAAACGCGGCTTCAAGGATAAGTGGCTATGATGACAGTTGAGCGCCTGATTGCCGCCGGGCTGACCCCGACGGCCGCGAAGGCATGGGCTGTGCCGCTTGAAGCCGCGTGCGACCGATACGGGATCACGACCGCGAACCGCATTGGCGCGCTCATCGGGCAGATCATGGTGGAATCCGCCGGGTTCACGCGGCTGGAAGAAAACCTGTTCTATACCTCGCCCGCGCGGCTGGTGGCGGTGTGGCCTTCGCGGTTCGGCCCCGGCAAGCGCGATCCGGCGCGCTACGTCCGCAACCCGATGGCGCTGGCGAACCTCGTCTATGCCGGGAAGCTGGGCAACGGCGACGAGGCGAGCGGCGACGGCTGGCGCTATCGTGGGCGCGGGCTGAAGCAACTCACGGGCCGGGCGAACTACGCAGAGGCAGCCCAGCGGATCGGCCAGCCCTATGAGGCGCGGCCGGAGCTGGTGCAGGAGCCGGTTCACGCGGCGCTGACGGCGGCCTGGTTCTTCGCGGCGCGAGGCTGCATTGCGCTGGCCGACGCGGGCGAGTGGGACGCCATCACGCGCAAGGTGAACGGCCCGGCGATGTTGCAGGCGGCGCAGCGGCGGACGGCGACGCTGAAGGCCGTGAGGGCGTTTCGGTGACGGGCTGGGCGATGGGCGCGGCATGGGCCGTCGCTGTCGGCTTCCTGCTGGCTGTGGGGCTGATGGGAACGCTGGTGCTGCTGTTGGGCGCGTGGCTCGCGGATCGCATCGTCAAGTGGCTGTGGGGGCGCTGATGTCGGTTCTTCTGTTCCTCCGCCGCTTCTGGAAGCCTCTTGCGGGAGGGCTCGCCGTGATCGCGCTGCTGCTGCTGTATCGCGCCCAGCTCGCCGAGGCGCGGGATCGTGGCCGCGCCGAGTGCGAGGCGGCGGAACAGGTCGCCCGCCAGAAGTGGCGCGACGAATACGACAAGCGCCGCGCTGAACTGGACGCCGCCGATGAACAGCGCCGCGACACCTACGAGCGCGAGACAGCGCCTATCCGCGAAAGGATTGTTCGTGAAGTCGCAGCCCGCCCTGATGGCAATTGCCTGTCTGCTGATGCTGAGCGCCTGCTCGAAGCCCAGCGGCAAGCCGCCAATCGCCAGCTTGCCGCCACCGCCAGTGAGCGCCTGCAAGCCCCTGCCGACTGAGCCAAAGGGAACGCCCGCCAGCATCCGCGAAAGTCGGCTGATCGACCTCTATCTGGACTGTGCGCTGCGAACCGCGCGCCTGCTGGAAGGGTGGCCGAAGTAGGGCGACCGCCGCAACTGCCGCACCATACCGCAGACGGGACGAGGTGGAAACACAGTTCCCCTAGGTTCGGCGTGAACCTCCGAATATGCGCGCCCTAGTGCGCCATTGCACTGCATGGCACTGGAAATGCGGTGTTTATCACTGCGTTGGCGCTGGGTTTCCGCGTTGACATCGCAGTGGTCGCAAGTTCAATCCTTGCCGCGCCCACCATTTCCTTCCGAAATCGAGAAGTGCGCCGGTTTCGCGGGCGCGGCTGCTGTTCAGGCCGGCCGGCCGTCGATCCAGAGCGACCTGAGGCTGAGATCGGGTGACAGCCGCAGCATCGTGGCCGCGTGGCCCGGCGCCAGCAGCGGGGCTGGAAGGCCCAGGAACGCCGCCGGGCTGGTGGTCGCCATCGCCACGGCTTCGGCCAAGGTCAGCCCGGCCTGCGCCATCGCGTTGCGCACGGCCGTCAGCATGTCGAGCGTGGAGCCCGCCAGAACGCCGTCATCGGAGGTGAGGACATCGCCGCTGCGCCGGATCGTGCGGCCCTGCAGCTGGAAATCGGGCGCATCGGATCCGACGCTGGGCATGGCATCGGTCACCAGCATCAGCCGGCCCACGCCCTTGGCGCGCACCGCGATGCGGAGGCTGGCCGGGTGGATGTGGTGGCCGTCGACGATGATGCCCGCATAGGCCGCCTCGTCCTCCAGCGCGGCGCCGACCATGCCCGGCGCCCGGTTGGTGAGCTGGGACATGGCGTTGTAGAGATGGGTGAAGCCGCTGGCGCCTGCGTCCAGCGCGGCGCGGGCGGTGGCCCAGTCGGCATCGGAATGGCCCAGCGCCACGATGACGCCCGCGGCCTTCAGCCGGGCGATGAGCGCAGGCGGCACCACTTCGGGCGCGACGGTGAGCAGGACCTTGCCGCGACGCGGGCGGGTCAGCACGGCCAGCATGTCTTCCGAGAGCGTGCCGAGCCTGTCTTCCCGGTGGATGCCGTGGCGGGCCGGGCTGATGAACGGGCCTTCGACATGGATGCCGAGGATTCCCGGCACGCCGGCGGCGATCGCGGCGTCTCCGGCGTCGAGCGCGGCTGCCACCTTGTCAGGCGTGTCGCTGATGAGGGTGGGCAGGATGCCCGTGGAGCCGAAGCGGCGGTGGGCAGCGGCGATGCGGGCGATGCCGTCCACCGTGGTGTCGTCGTTGAACAGCACCCCGCCGCCGCCGTTTACCTGGATATCGAGGAAACCGGGGACGAGAAGGTCGCCGTCGAGATCGATGCGGTCGTCTGCCGCTGCGGCCTCGGCATCTGCGCCGAGGGCCGCGATCAGGCCGCCTTCCGTGCGCAGCGCCAGCGGCCGGAGGCCGGCCGGCGTCAGAACCGATCCGTTGAGGAAGGCCGTGGACATCACAGGGTTTCCGTCACCTTGCGGAGGCCGGGCGGCGTATCGGGGTTGCGGCCGCGCGCCAGCGCGAGGCTGTTGGCGAGGCGATAGAAGGCTTGCGCGAGCAGGATGGGCTGAAGTTCGGCCGGCGCATCCAGCACGGGCAGCGCGACGCCCGGCGAGCCGGGGGGCAGGCCTGCCGTGAGCAGCGTGGCGCCGCTCGCCGCAAACAGCGCGGCAAGGTCCATGACGCTGCCGAGCGATTCATCCTGCTGGCCCAGCAGCAGCACCGGGAAGCCATCCCGCACGAGCGCCATCGGCCCGTGCTTCACCTCTGCGGCGCTGAACGCCTCTGCATGGAAGCCGCAGGTTTCCTTGATCTTCAACGCCATTTCCTGCGCGACGCCGAGCGCAGGGCCGCGCGCGACCACATAGAGGTGATCGGCCGTCACCAGCCGCGGCAGGGCGGCTGACCAGTCAAGTGCGAAGGCGCGATCGAGGCGGGCGGGAAGGGTGGCGAGCGACGCCGCCAGCCCCGCATCCTCCGACCAGGCGGCGACCAGATGCAGCATGGCCGCAAGCGAGGCGATGAAGCTTTTGGTGGCGGCGACACTGCGTTCCGGCCCCGCCAGCAGCGGCAGCAGGATATCGGCGCCGGCCGCGAGCGGCGAGGCTTCGTCGTTCACCATCGCCACCAGCAGCGCGCCGCCGTCGCGCAGGGCATCTGCCGCGGCGAGCAGGTCGGGGCTGCGGCCCGACTGCGAGACGGCGACCGCGAGCGCGCGCGACAGCGCGGGGGTTGCGCCATAGACGGACGCGGTCGAGGGCGAGAAGGACCCCGTCGGCACGCTGGCCCGCCGTTCCGCCCAATAGCGCAGGAAGGTGGCGGCGTTGTCACTGCTGCCGCGCGCCAGCGTCAGCAGCAGGTCGGGCGGGGTGGCTTTCAGCCGGGCGGCGGCCCTGGCGACCGGCGCGGCATTTGCGGCGAGCTGGCGCGCGACGACCTGTCCGGCCTCGGCCGCTTCCAGGAACATCAGGGTCCGGTCGGATGTCATTGCCCGTCCGGCGCGACCAGTTCGGCCACGAAATCATAGGAATCGCCGCGATACCAGGAGCGGGTGAATTCCACGGTCCGCCCGTCGCGGGCGAAGCCGCGCCGCTCGATCTCGAGCCCGGCCGAGCCGGCCTCGATCCCCAGCAGCTGGGCCTGATCTTCGCGGAAGAGGACGGCGCGGAGCCGTTGCAGCACGCGGGCCGGTCGCCGGTCGCCCAGCGCATCGTAGAGTGATTCCGCCACGGCTTCGGCGCTGTCCAGCGCCCAGGCGGGGATGGTGGAATATTCCAGCGCCATCGAGATATCGTCGGCGTAGCGGATGCGGGTGAAGCGGAACACGGCGGAGCCCGGCGAAAGGCCAAGCGCCAGCGCCTCTTCCGGCGTGACCTGCCCTTCGGTGCGCGAAATCCAGACCGACCGGGGCGTGCGCCCGCGGGCCAGCATGTCCTCGCTGAAGGAGGAGATGGCGGCGAAATTCTTTTCCACCCGTTCCGCGACGAACGTGCCTGCACCCTGCCGGCGCACGAGCAGCCCGGCATCGACAAGGCCCTCGAACGCCTTTCGGACCGTCACCCGGGAGATGGCCAGCGTGTCCGCGAGATCGCGCTCGGGCGGCAGCGCCTCTCCGGCGCGGAGCAGGTTGGTGGAGATGGCGTCCTGGATGAGGCGCTTCAGCTGCAGGTAGAGCGGGGCCGAATCCGGTTCGAGCGGGCCGATCCGCTCCACAAACCGCTGCGCCGCCTGATCCTGCATCGATTGCCTTTCCTGCCCCATGACCCAGACCCTAAGCGCATCGAAGATACCACTTCAAGACCAAATTTGCGCCAACATGAAAGTTTCGTGAATTTTGGACTTGCCAAGCCATGCCAATCTGGCATCAATGCGGGCATAATCGCTGCCTTGGGGACTAATTGGCAGCATATTGGCATCTGATTGAACATGGCGTCGGCAAGGCGCCAGGCCATCAAGGGAGTGAAGGCGATGGGTAAGCGGATTTTTGCCGAAGGGCTTCTGAAATTTTCCGGGGTGAGCCTGCTGGCGCTGGCCGCCGCGACTCCGGCGCTGGCGCAGGATGCGCCGCCGGCCGATGGCGAGACGATCGTCGTCACCGGGTTTCGCGCCTCGATCGCGGCCTCGCTGGATGCGAAGCGGGATTCGGTGCTGGTCTCCGAAGTTGTCACCGCGCAGGACATCGGCAAGTTCCCCGACAAGAATGTGGCGGACTCGCTGGGCCGCCTGACGGGCGTGAACGTCGTGACCGGGTCGTCCGCTTCGGGCGGCTTTGGCGAGAACCAGTCCGTCACCATCCGCGGCACCGATCCCAGCCTGAACCTCACCCTGCTGGACGGCCACTCCGTCGCCACCGGCGACTGGTTCGTGCTGGACCAGATGTCGGGCGGGCGCAGCTTCAACTTCAGCCTGCTGCCGTCGGAGATCGTCGGCAGCCTGAAGGTCTTCAAGAGCCAGCAGGCCGACCTGCAGGAAGGCGGCGTGGGCGGCACCATCAACATCGTCACCCGCCGTCCGCTGGATCTGGAATCGGGCACGGTCAACGCCTCGGCGCAGCTTGTGCACAACACGATGACGACGGATTTCAGCCCGAACCTGTCGGGCGTCGTCAGCTGGAAGAATGCCGACGAGACCTTCGGCGTCCTCGTGTCCGGCTTCTGGCAGGAGCGCAACTTCCGCCGGGACGGGCAGGAGTTCCTGGGCTATGGCGTGGCGCAGAATTTCAACGGCACCGGCCAGACGGTCGCCTATCCCAGCCTGATCGGCTCGGCCTATTTCACCCAGAAGCGGGTCCGCAAGGGCGGCAGCCTGACGCTGCAATGGCAGCCCAGCGACCGGATCGAGCTGGTCGCCAACGGGATCTATACCCGCATGGACGCCGACAACGTCAATGTGAACTCCATGCTGTGGACGGGCCGGCTGATCGGCAACAACTCCACGCCCGGCACCGGCGGCTATGCGCTGGGAAGCTATAGCGTGAAGGACGGCTATCTCACCTCCGCCAGCTGGAACGCCACCACGGCGGATGGCAGCGCGGTGCAGGGCCGGGTGCAGGACGACATCTTCCGCAAGGCCTACAGCTCCACCTGGGTGGCGAACCTGGACGGGCGGTTCGAAGCGTCCGACCGGCTGACCTTCACCGGCCAGATCGGCTACACCAAGGGCATGGGGGCGACGACGGACACCTTCGCCTGGGAAACCTATTGGGATACGGGCGCGGCCTACAGCTTTGCCGGCAAGCATGCCGAGGTGAGCTATCCCGGCCTTTCGACCGACCTGACATCGCCGGCCTATCTCGACAATTTCTACAGCTGGTCCTGGGGTGGGGCGATCAAGTCCCCCGACGAGGAATTCTACGGCAAGCTGGACGCCGAATATGAGCTGGACGGCCTGCTGTCGTCGATCAAGGTCGGCGGCCGCTATGCCCGGCATGAGCGGTCGGTGGATTACCAGGCCTATTCCTGGGGCGGCAACGGCCTTTACTCCGGCACCAACCTGATCGGGCTGGGCACGGTGTTCAACAACGGCTTCACGCCGCGCGGCTATGGCAGCTTCTTTGGCGCGACCACCTATCCGCTGGCCGACGTGGACAAGGTGCAGGACTTCCTGGACAACAATGCGGGCGGCCGGAACTTTGACTTCTACGCCCCGGAAAGCTGGTCGTTGACCGAAAAGACGGCTGCGCTCTATGCCATGGCGGGCTTTGGCCGCGACGGCGACGCGGTGCGCGGCAACTTCGGCCTTCGCGCGGTGCACACCGATCTGAAGAGCACGCAATATGCGCAGGCGACCGCCGCCAGCCACGACCTCGACACGCTGTTCGGCTAT